>PKYJ01000045.1 GCA_003132605.1 Peptococcaceae bacterium
GCAGAACGTGGCCTTCGGGCTGCGGCTGCGCCGGATCGCCGCGGACAAGCGGGACAAGCGGGCGATCGAGATGCTCGAGCTGGTAGGCCTCTCCACGCAGGCCGACCGATATCCGCACCAGCTCTCCGGCGGGCAGCAGCAGCGGGTGGCCATCGCCCGGGCGCTGGCAATGCAGCCCCAGGTGATGCTGTTCGACGAGCCCACCTCCGCCCTCGACCCGGAGATGGTGGGCGAGGTGCTCGAAGTCATGCGTGACCTGACCAGAGAGGGCATGACCCTGATCTTCGTCACTCACGAGATGAAGTTCGCCCAGGAAGTGGGCGATCGGGTGATCTTCATGGACGAGGGCCTGATCGTGGAGGAAAACATCCCCTCCCAGATCTTCACCAATCCTGCCAACCCCCGGACACGATCCTTCCTGTCCCGGGTGATGAACAACTAGCAACCGAAAATAATCAGTGGGCATGAGTAGATGAGAGGGCCTAACAACGGTCAGATCGAGTTCTGACCGTTTCTGTTTGCTCCAACGCCCCGGCTTTTCAGCGCTCAGCTATCGCAGGCGCCTCTCCATCACCCGATGGGCATTGATTTCCAACGTGTCATCCAGCGGCGCCAGGTCGACGCTGCCGTGCCGTCGGAACAGGGCGCGGGCGATGAGCAGGTCGGCGAAGTGCGGGTTCTTGGATAGGAAGGGGCCGTGCAGGTAGGTGCCAAAGGCGTTCTTGTAGCAGACGCCCTCGGTGCCGTCCTCCCCGTTGTTGCCATTGCCCCGGATCACCCGGGCCAGCGGCCGCACTGTCTCTCCCAGAAAGGTCCGGCCGGAGTGGTTCTCAAAGCCGACCAGGGTATCCAACTGCTGGCCGCGGCAGGGCATGATCCCACCCTTGAGTTCCGGATCGAGATCTAACAATATGTTCCCCTTGAGCCGGCGTCGGCCAGCCTCGGTATAGAGGTCGAACAGGCCGACCCCGGGCAGCGTGGCGCCATCCTGAGCACGGTAATAGCGCCCCAGCAGTTGGTAGCCACCACAGATGCAGAGCAGCGCCACCCCCTGCTCCACGGCGTCGATCAGCAGGGGGCCCTTCTTGTCCAGGTCCTTGCTCACCAGCCCCTGGTCCAGGTCAGCCCCACCGCCGGTGAAAATGAAGTCGTAATCGGTGAACCGCACCTGGTCGGGCAAGGAGATCAGGTCGAGCTGCACCTCGATCCCGCGCCATTCGGCCCGGCGGCAGAAGATCAGCACGTTGCCCCGGTCGCCGTACAGGTTCAACAGGTCCGGATAGAGGTGGCACACCCTAATGCGCATGCTGCTCCACCACGCTTCCCAGGCGCCCGAGCAGCCTGGCATAATCAAACAGGTTGGTATAGGTGGCCAGCACGTACAGCTTGTCTGCCTGCTGGGCCGCCAGGCGCCTGAGACTGGCGGGGCGCTCCGGCACCACCTCGATCCGCTCCAGGGGCACCCCGGCGTACTTGAGGCAGACCGCGAAGTCCGCCGCCCTCAGCCCGGCACAGATGACCCTGCCGACAGATGGGTCTGCCAGGCAGGCGAAGTCAGCGTCCCACAGCCAGGAAACGTCCCGGCCGTCCGCGGCCAGGTCGTTGATGGCGATCACCAGGGCCTTGGCGCCGCCGATCTGGATCAGGGTCTTCAGCACCTCGTTCGCCCCTACCGGGTTCTTGATCAGGGCCAGGGTGCAGCGTCGCCCTGCGAACTCGAAGTCCTCCATCCGGCCGGTGGCCGGCTTGTAGCACCGGGCGGCGAACTGGATGACCTTGTCGCTGACACCCAGTTCCTTCGCCGCCGCGGTGGCGGCCAGGATGTTATAGACGTTGAAAAAGCCTCGCAGTGGCGCGGTCAATTTCAACTCACGGCGCTCCCCATCCGGAGCCGTCTGCTGCCTGGATTTCCGCAGGGGTACGGTACTACCCGGAGGCGCTGCCGCTCCTGCATCATAGTCTGTAGCAGATACGGATGCGCCGCGAAGGCTGACGGACATGCAGAGCAATTCATTCTCGCTGATGCCCCAGGCCGCATAGTCCAGTTCCGGGCGCCGGAAACCGCAGTTGCTGCAGAAATAGTCTCCCAGTTGCCCGAAGTGAAAGTAGTTGTAGGCGAGGGCAGTCCCGCAGCGCTGGCAGAACCGGCCCTCCCTGGTCTCGCAGGTGCTGGCCGTGCCGGTTGTCACCGCCGGTTTGCAGCCCTCGCACTCAGCGCATCCGTCGGCCGCAACTGCACTCTGGCCGTCCCCCGCAGCCCCGATCCCCTTTTCACTGACCGGCCGGTCCTCCTTGAGGACACCGAAATATCTGACCTGGGCCTGACCCTGGCCGACCGCCGCCACCAGTGGGTCATCGGCGTTGAGAACCAGGGTCGCCCGGGGCAGTCCGGCCACCGCCTCACGCAGCAGGGCCGTGGTGCGCTCCAGCTCCCAGTAGCGATCTAACTGGTCCCGGAAGTAGTTGGTGACGATCACCAACTCCGGCCTGGTGGCGGCAAATACCTTGCCGACGCTGCCCTCATCCACCTCCAGCAAGGCAATCCGGCTGCGCGGCCGGCCACGCAGTCTCCGGTCGCGGAACAGGGCAGTGGCCACTCCCGGCAGCATGTTGGCACCCAGGGCGTTGTGAGCCACCGAACAGCCGGCGGCGCGCAGGAAGTGGGCCAGCAGGTTGGCGGTGGTAGTCTTGCCGTTCGTACCGGTAACGGCCAGCACTCGCTCGTAGGCGGGTGTCATCAGGTTGACCGCATCCGGGCAGACCTTCAGGGCAACCACCCCGGGCAGGGATGTGCCCGGATAATGGAAGAGGTGGCAGACCGCCGCTACCAGCCGGGCTGTCAGCAGGGCCAGGTTCAGACGAAACCGGGCGCTCATCTCGCATACTCCCATCCAAAAGCTAACTCCAGTTTACTTTAGTGTATCTTGTCTTGAGTAAAATGCAACAAGCTGGTAGGCGACTTTTCGTTGGGCAGCAGCATGGTGATCAGCAAGGTTGGCGGTACCAGCGCCGCCATTACGGCCAGGGCAGCGGGCACCCCGTGAAGGTCGGCTATTCTCCCCATGAGCAGGGTGCCCAGGCTGCCCAGCCCTACTCCCAGGCCCATCATCAAGGATGCCGCCAGTCCCGCCCGGTGAGGCAGCACCTCTTGGGCGTAGACGATGGCAATCGCCGTGGAGAGAAGCAGGGCAAACCCGGCCCATCCCGCCAGGACGAGGCTCCAGATCCCGCTGACATGGGGGAAGAGGATGAATGGGGGGATCAGGCCGACAAAGGACAGTCCCAGGGTCGCCTTCTTGCCGATGCGGTCCGCCAGCGGCGCCCCAGCTAAAGTGCCCAGGGCACCAGTGAGCAGGAATACGGTCAGCCAGATGCCCGCGTAGGCGGGGTCTCCTTTCAGATGGTTGACGAGATAGAGGGGCATGAAAGTGGTCACGCCGATATTGATCCAGGAGCGAAAGGTGACAAACAGGACCAACAGCGCCAGGATATACCGAGTTGCCCCGGGGTTATGATCCGGCGCCGCTGAACGGTTATCGGCGTTTGTTCCCGGGCGGGAGTTGAACCGGGCCAGGGCTGGCTGAGAGAACTGGACCAGCAGGGCGGTAACTGCCGCCGGCAGCAACAGCACCGCCATCCCCCCGCGCCCGATGCCGGTCAACAGGAGCGTCGCTGCCAATGGCCCCAGTCCATACCCGATGCCGCCTCCCGCCGAGAAGATCGACAGAGAAATCGTGGCCCTGCCCGGGTCGCTG
>PKYJ01000065.1 GCA_003132605.1 Peptococcaceae bacterium
CAACGAGGTCAGCCTGAGCAAACAGCCGGACAATAAACAGCAAGACCAGGAAGAGAACGGAAGCGACAGAGGGACCAAAAAGCTGAAGAGGAAAGATAGGGGGGGCGGTGGGGGGCCGCCGCCGATCAGCAGGATGCTCCAGAACAATCTGGACTACATCAAGAAACGATTCAGCGTTCCCACGAACTCCGATGTGATGATCCGGGAGTTTGACGTCATCGTCGGCAAGAAGGCGATCCCCGCCTTCATGGTCTACTATGACGGGATGGTTAACCGCAATGTCGTTGATACCGACATTCTGCTGCCATTGATGCTGCTCTCCAACCTGGATATCAAGAGCGACGATGCCAGGATCGACGTGTACATCCGCAACCACTTGCTGACCCACAACCAGATCAAGGAGGCCGAGGATTTCGAGCAAGTCCTGGGTGAGGTCAACTTCGGCGGCTGCGGCATCTTCGTGGATGGCATGAATACCGCCTTCACGGCCGACGTCAAGGGCTTCGAACACCGGACGGTGGAGCGGCCGAACACCGAGATGGTGATCCAGGGGCCTCAGGAGGGTTTCACCGAGACGATCAGGGTCAATACGGCGTTGATCAGAAAGAGATTGAAGGATGAGAACCTGATTGTCGAGGACCACCTCGTCGGGGAGAGAAGCAAGACTCCGTGTTCCATACTCTACATCAAGGACCTGGCCAATGATTCGCTGGTGGCGGAAGTGAGAAGAAGGCTGGAGAGCATCAAGGTCGATTACGTGCAGGACTCCGGCGAGATTGAACAATTCATCGAGGACAGTACATATATCACTTCACCGCAGGTGGTGTCCACGGAGAGGCCGGACCGGGTGGCGGCAATGCTCACCGAGGGGCGGGTGGCCGTGATCGTCCACGGCAGTCCCTTTGCTCTGGTCATGCCCACCACTGCCTTCGAACTGATCCACTCACCGGAAGATTCCTATTTGAGGGTACCCTATGCCAACCTGCTGAGGTGTGTCCGAGTTGTTGCCATCCTGGTCGCCCTGCTGCTCCCGGGGCTCTATATGGCGATCACCAATTTTCACCAGGAGATGATTCCGACCGGCCTGTTGCTGTCCCTGGAGGCGGCCAGGGAGAAGGTTCCTTTTCCCTCCATCGTGGAGATCCTGATCATGGAGGTCTCCTTCGAACTGATCCGGGAAGCCGGTATCCGGATACCCGGCACCATCGGCCCGACGCTCGGCATCATCGGCGCCCTGATTCTCGGCCAGGCGGCTGTCGCCGCCAGCATAGTCAGCCCGATCCTGATCATCATCGTGGCCGTCACCGGTCTCGGCTCCTTTGCCATACCGACCTATTCCTATGCGTATTCCTTCCGGATCCTGAGGTTCGGCTATATCGTGCTGGGTTCCCTGGCGGGATTCCTGGGACTCAGTCTGGGCATCTTCCTGCAGGGGATGCTCCTGGTCTCGTCAAAGTCGTTCGGCGTGCCGTTTTTTGCCCCCTTCGCTCCCAGAACGGCAGGCGGCCTGGGGGATGCGTTGCTAAGAAAGCCGATCTGGAAACAGGAGCGCAGGCCAGACTATCTGAACCCCAAGGATGACGTCAGGCAGCCGAAAATCAGCAGGGGATGGACCAGTCAGAAGAACGGGGGCGGTAACCGGAATGGCCAGTGACATCACCTTCGGCGGATGGGAAGCGATCGCCCTGATCATCAACGCCATCTGCGCCAGGATCTTCTTGAACTTTCCCAGGGAGATGGCTGAAGACGCCGGCGCCGCCGGCTGGCTGGAGGTCATCTATTTCTCCGTCCTGGCGTTGGTGCTGTTCTACCTCATTGCCAGGCTGTACGAGCGCTTAAACCGGAAGGACATCCTGGATGTCGCCGGTCTTGCCGCCGGGGAGACCGGCAGGATCATCAGCGGCCTGCTGTTCCTGGGGCTGATCCTGTCTGTCGGCGGTCTGATCCTTAGAGAATACACCGAGATCATGAAGGTGATCTCGCTCACCGACTCTCCGCTTGGCTTTGTGATGATGTTTCTTGCGGTGGCCATGGTTGCCGCCTGTTTTCTGGGGCTCGAGGCGATCGTGCGGTTCACTGCTGTCGCCGTGCCGATCCTCACGATAGGATTACTGTTCATCATCTTGATGGTGGCTCCCTACTACGATCCCACCCATCTCTTGCCGGTGCTGGGGAACGGTCTTTACAGTATCTTCGGCAAAGGTTTTTTCAAGCTCTCGGTGTACTCGCCCCTGGCCTACCTGTTCCTGCTCCCTCCCTTCCTCAAAGACCAGAAAAGCTTCCGGAGGATCGGATATACCGCCCTCGGCGTCTCGGCCCTGCTGCTGCTGGCTTCCTCACTGGCCTACTCGCTGGTGTACTCCTATCCCACCAGCCTGGAAAGCTTTCTGCCGGTCTTCCAGTTGGCCAGGCTGATCAATTACGGGAGGTTCTTTCAGAGACTGGAATCGGTGTTCGTGATCACCTTTGCCATCTCTGCCATGCAGTATCTGGCCGTGATCCTCTTTTTCGCCGTCCATGTCTTCAAGAAAACATTCAAGCTGGAGTATCACCGGCCGCTCATCCTGCCCTTTGCGGTCATCATATTCGGCCTCGCCTTTTTACCCTCGAACCTGATGACAGCGATCAATCTGCAAACAAAGACCTATATGACTTTTGCCTGGGGCATCACTTTCATCCTGCCGATCATCATTCTGTTGCTGGCAAGGCTCAGGTCGGCGCCGGGTCCGCTGCGCGCCCACCCTGGCGGGAGCGCTCTCACAGGCGGAAACCTGCCGGAACCGCCGCCTCAGGTCGCATCCGCCACTTACCGCCGCAGGCGGTCAAAGGGGGGCGGCGCCCAATGAAGAGGATCATTGCAGTGATGCTGTTGCTGGCTTTATGCTGTGGTCTGGCCGGCTGTTACGACGCCAAAGAGGTGGACGATCTGGCCTACGTGCTGGCGATCGGATTAGATAAAGGACAGACGAATTTACTGAAGGTGACGATGCAGTTGGCGGTACCCATCGCCCTCGGCGGTGGCGGCGGTGGCGGCGNNCCTATTCTATCATCACGTTGGAGGCGCCCACGTTGATTTCCAGCCTGAACATGGCCAACAACTTCCTGAGCCGGAGGCTGGAACTCTCCCACGCCGAAGTCGCCGTCTTCTCGGAGGAGTTGGCCAAGAGCGGAACGATCGATGAATACCTGCGCGGTATGATCAGGAGCAGGGACTTCCGGCCGACCATCAACGTGGTGGTCTGCAAGTGCCCGGCGGAGGAGTACCTGAAGAGTGTCAAGCCGGTGCTCGACCTGGACCCGGCCAAATACTACGAGTTGACTTTCTCCAATTACAGGTACACCGGTCTTACCATCAGATCCCAACTGACCGAGGTTTACGCCGATATGGAATCGCCCGGTGTCCAAGCGGTGGCGGTGCTGGCCGGTGTGAACAAGCCTAAGCCGCCAGAAGGCGGCCAGTCCGGGGGTTCGGCGAAGGATGACCAGTCCGGTGGTTCCGCCAAAGAGTCCCAGGCAGGCGGTCCCCAGAAAGAGGCCCAGCCTGAGGAGTCTACCAGCAAGTCCAAGGGGAGGCCGCAACCCTTCGAGGGGGACTATGAGGCGGGGAGCATTCCGAGGACCGGAGACGTGAAGGGGGAGATCGAGGGTCTGGCTGTCTTCGACGGCAATAGGATGGTGGGGGAGATGGACGGGGAGGCGGCCACGGATTACCTGCTGGTCAACGGGCAGTTCCATACCGCCTATAAAACATTTGGAGACCCGGAGGTAAAGGGCACCTACGTCGTCCTGAATGTGAGCCAGAAGAGCAAACCGGTGCGCCGGGTAAGGATAGTCGACGGCAAGCCGCAGATTTCGGTGCAGATCGCCCTCGATGCCGATATCCAGACGATCCAGAGCGGTTACAATTACGAAGACACCAAACAACTGCCGATCCTGGAACAGGCGGCGGAAGCCCAGCTTCAGACTGAGATTGCCAGTTTTCTGAGCCAGACGGCTAGTACGTTTCACAGCGATATCTGCGGGTTCGGCAATAACGCCAAGGGCCTGTTTCTGACCTGGAAGGACTGGGAAAACTATCACTGGCTGCAGCAGTACAGGGATGCCACCTTTAACGTAGGTGTGCGGGTGAAAATAAGAAGACCGGGCATGATCCTGCTTTCCGAGCCCATACAGTCATCCGGGGGAGCGAACATGCAATGATCATGAAGATTTTCGTCTATGTTTTTCTGGTTAGCGTCTGTTTGCGCAGCATCAGCTATGGAATCTGGACCTGGAAAAAGCAAAACCGGCTCGGGGCGGTGATGGTTTTCCTGGTGGCTCTGGTCGTGCTGGCAGCTCCGGTGTTGGAAGCGCTGGCAAAAAGATGAATGAGTTAAAGATGAGGCGGGAGCGGGGCTCCCTGGAGCTCGAATCCCCTGGAAGGTCATTGTCTCCCTGGTCGATTCAGCGGGGCTGTTATCTCTGTTTTGGAGGAAGGGGGCTCTCATGCACGGGGTGGTAATCTGGCAAATACTCCCGGGGCGTGTGCTCCCGGGCGGGAGGGCGATGCGCCGCCGAAAGCTTTGGCGATTGACTGGGATGGAGATTCTTGCTATCATTGACCAAGATGGAGATTTTTGCTGATGAGGGTATCGAGGTAAAGGACATGGAAAACACTGGAACAGTATTGATGCCGGGCGGGGTCAGGGACCTGTTGCCCGCCGAGGCCCGGTGCAAGCGGGAGTTGGAGAACCGGCTGCTAGGCCTGTTTGCCTCCTGGGGCTACCAGGAGGTGGTCACGCCCACCTTCGAATACTATGAAGTCCTGGCGCCGGCCATGGAAGCCCTGCTTCGCGACCGGCTTTACCGTTTTATCGATGACCGCGGGCAGATCATGCTGCTTCGGCCGGATATGACCACTCCCATCGCCCGCCTGGTAAGCAGCCGGCTCAAGGACCAGCAGCTTCCCCAGCGGTTCTGCTATGTTACCAACATCTTCCGGCGCGATGATCAGGCCGGGCAGCAGCGCGAGTACTACCAGGCAGGAGTTGAACTCCTGGGCGCCGCCAGCCCGGAGGCGGACGCGGAGGCCCTCTGCCTGGCAGCTGAGGCCCTGAGGTTGTCCGGAATCGGGTCATTCCGGCTGGCGGTAGGGCAGGTTGAGGTCTTGTCCGGTGTCCTGGAGGGCTCCGGCCTGACAGGAACTGAGCAGGACCTGGCAAAGGAAGCCCTGAGCCGCAAGGACCTGGTGGCCTGGGAACAGTTGGTGAATATGGCCCGGCTGAACAGTGCCGGACAGGAGATTGTGGCAGCCCTGCCCTACCTGCATGGTGGCATCGAGATCCTGGACCGGGTCGCCGGTTGGATCGAAAGTCCCCGCGCCCGGGAGGGCCTGGCCGGCCTGCGCCAGGTCTGGCAGATCCTGGCCGGTTATGGTTTCCAAGAAGAGCTGTCCATCGACCTCACCCTGCTCAGGGGTCTGGGTTATTATACCGGGATCGTTTTCGAGGGGTATGCCCCCGGGGTTGGCTATCCGCTTTGCGGTGGCGGGCGGTATGACGATCTGCTTTCCAAGTTCGGGTTCTCATGCCCGGCGACCGGCTTTGCCCTGAGCATTGAACGAATTGTGGCGGTGCTGGAGAGAAGAGGCCTGCCGGAGGATGGAGTGCCTGACTTTTACCTGATCGGCGCCGATTCCTGCCGGCTTTTTAAAAAGGCCAAGGCCCTGCGGGAGTCGGGCTACAGCGCGGAGATCGCCGTAAACTCCCTTCCGGTTGCCGAAGCTATCGCTTATGCGTCCCGCAAGGGAATCCCCCATATTGTCGTGGAAGATTGACTGTCACTAACTGATCAAAGGAGCGGGGGCACACCGTCAGAGGAAGGGGACACACCTCCTTCGGAGGATTGTTCCCATGAATGTCCCCGATGGAATGCCCCCTGGGATGCCAGGATGAGCCAGGCGATGATTACTTTTGCCCTCCCCAAGGGACGTCTCTTCACTGTTGCCCGCTCCCTCTTGCAGGATGCCGGGCTGATGCAAGGCAGCATGGAGGAGGGCGGGCGGCGCCTGATCAGCATTGATGAGGAGGCCGGGTTGCGCTATCTCATCTGCCGCGCTGCCGATGTGCCCATTTTCGTGGAAAACGGGGCGGCTGATCTGGGTATCGCCGGCAAGGACGTGATCCTGGAGCAGGGCAAGGAGATCTGCGAGCTGCTGGATTTGAAAGCCGGGGCCTGCCGGTTCGTGGTGGCGGTGCCGGCTGACAGGCAGCAGGATTTCGCAAGGGGCCTGCCCGGCTTTGTCGCCCGGTACGGACAGTTGCGGGTGGCTACGAAATTCCCCCGGGTGGCCCAGAGCTACCTGTACAGCCAGGGTTTGCCGGGAGAGATCATCAAGCTCTCCGGCAACGTGGAACTGGCGCCGCTGGTCGGACTGGCGGAGGTGATCATCGACCTGGTGTCGTCGGGACGTACCCTGAAAGAGAACAACCTGGTGGCAGTGGCGGAGATCACCGGAGCGACCGCCAGGCTGGTAGCCAACCGGGTTGCCTACCGCCTCAAATACGAGCGCCTGGCCGGGATCGTGGCAGCGATAAAAACAGTGGTTGACACTCTCGAGGTATAAAAATCGAACATCAAGCTTCGAACATCGATCTTCGAGAAAGGCTCACGACCAAAAGGGAGAGATTCGATGAGCGGCCGGATCGGAAGCGTGAACAGGACGACGGGTGAGACCAGCGTCATGGTCGACCTGAACCTTGACGGCAAGGGGGAGTTCCGGGGCGGCACGGGGATCGGCTTCCTCGATCACATGCTGCACCTGTGGGCGCGCCATGGACTGTTCGACCTGGCCGTGGAGGCGACCGGGGACCTGCAGGTCGATGCCCACCACACCGTCGAGGACATCGGGATCTGCCTGGGTCAGGCGTTTAACTCCGCCCTGGGCGAGAAAAAAGGCATCAACCGTTACGGTTCGGCCCTGCTGCCCATGGACGAGGCCCTGGTGATGGCGGCGGTTGACATCAGCGGCAGGCCATTTTTGGCGTACGACGTCAAGACTGAAAACTGGCGGGTGGGTGAGTTGCCGCTGGAACTGGTGCCCGAATTCTTCCAGGCGTTTGCCAACAATGCCGGCCTGACGCTGCACCTGCGGCTGCTGGCGGGATTCAACAGCCACCACATCATCGAGGCGGTCTTCAAAGGGTGCGCCCGGGCGCTGCACCAGGCGGTGGCCCTTTCGGGGCCTCTGGACGAGGTGCCATCCACCAAGGGCAGATTATAGTCGAGGCTCGAAGAGAACATAAAAACGAACATCGAATCGATGTAGAATTTCCAACATTGAGATGCACTATAGGAGAGAAATCGTCATGATCGTCATCATCGACTATGGCATGGGAAACCTGAGGAGCGTCCAGAAAGCCCTGGAGAAGGCCGGCTATCCGGCGGTCATTGCCGGAGCCCCAGAGGCGTTGAAGCAGGCCCGGGGCATCGTGCTCCCGGGAGTGGGCGCCTTCGGAGACACCATGGACAATCTCCATGCCCAGGGACTCGATCAGGCTTTGAAGGAAGAGATAGCGGGAGGCAAGCCCTTTCTTGGCGTCTGTCTCGGCCTGCAGGTGCTCTTCGAGAACAGCGAGGAGATGGGGGCGCACCCCGGACTGGGGATCTTGCCGGGTCGGGTGCGTCGCTTCACGGGAGCCCTGAAGGTGCCCCACATGGGTTGGAACCAGGTGGACCTCAGGCAGGGCGCTGATAACCCGTTGTTCCAGGGCATCCCCGACCACTCCTATTTCTATTTCGTCCATTCCTACTACGTGGAGCCGGCCGATGACAGTGTTATCAGCGGTACTGCCGACTATGGCGGCGCCTTCACCAGCATGGTGGCCCGGGGCAACCTGTTCGGGGTGCAGTTCCATCCGGAAAAGAGCAGCGACCTGGGGCAGCGGGTGTACGCCAACTTTGGGAAGCTGGTGACCGCGTGCTGATCTTTCCGGCCATCGACCTCAGGGGCGGCCGGTGCGTCCGGCTCATTCAAGGCCGTCCCGAGGCGGAGACCGTTTACGGGGCGGACCCGGTGGCGGTGGCCCGGCGCTGGGCATCCTGTGGCGCCCGGTGGTTGCACCTGGTGGACCTGGACGGAGCCTTCGCCGGGTCGCCGCAGCAATTGGAGATAGTGGGGCGGATTGCCGCCGCCTTGGACATTCCGGTGCAGTTGGGCGGTGGCCTGCGGACCATGGAGCAGATCGAGAGTGCCCTGGCGGCGGGTGTGGCCCGGGTGGTTCTGGGAACAGTTGCCGTCACCGACCCCGGCCTGGTCCGGGAGGCCTGCTCCGCCTTTGGGAGCGACAAGGTGCTGGTCGGTCTGGATGCCCGGAATGGCCTAGTAGCGGTCAAGGGCTGGCAGGACGTGACCTCCCGGCAAATCCTGGAGGTGGCTGCGGAGATCAGGGAGTGTGGCGTGGAGCGCCTGATCTATACCGACATCGCCAGGGACGGCATGCTAATGGGGCCGAACCTGGGGACGATCCGGGAACTGGCGGTGCAGTCCGGGCTGCGCCTGATCGCCTCGGGCGGGGTGAGCTGCCTGGATGACGTGATCAGGTTGTGGGAGTTGGAACCGCTGGGAGTCGAGGGAGTGATCCTGGGCAAGTCCCTTTACGAGGGGCGGATACGGTTGGAGGACGCCCTCTCGGTTGCCGCCGTTCAATGAAAGGGAAGGGAGCATCGGGAGATGTTGGCCAAGCGCATCATTCCCTGCCTTGACGTAACCGCCGGGCGGGTGGTGAAGGGAATAAAGTTCGTGGAACTCAGGGATGCCGGGGACCCGGTGGAATTGGGAGCGTTCTACGATGCTGCCGGTGCGGATGAGCTGGTGTTTCTGGACATCACCGCCTCCTACGAGGAGCGCAAGACCATGGTCGGCGTGGTGAGGCGAACCGCCGACCAGGTATTCATCCCCCTGACGGTGGGCGGGGGTATCCGCACTCTGGAGGATATCCGGGAGATGCTCATGGCAGGGGCCGACAAGACCGCGGTCAATACCGCCGCGGTGCTGCACCCGGAGATCATCGACGAGGGCGCCAAGCGCTTTGGCTGCCAGTGCATCGTGGTGGCTATCGACGCCAGGCAGTCAAGCCCCGGACGCTGGGACGTGCTGACCCACGGCGGCAGGCGGAGCACCGGCCTGGATGCCGTCGCCTGGGCGCGGGAAGCCGAGGAACGCGGGGCCGGAGAGATCCTGCTGACCAGCCATGACCGGGACGGGACCAGGGACGGCTACGACCTGGACCTGACCCGGGCGGTCAGCGAGGCGGTGCGGATACCGGTGATCGCCTCGGGTGGCGCCGGCACCCTGCACCACCTGTACGAGGGGCTGACCGCGGGAGCGGCGGATGCGGTCCTGGCCGCATCTATCTTCCACTACCAGGAATATACTATCAGGCAGGCCAAAGAGTACCTGGCTGAGAGAGGGGTGCCCGTGAGACTTTGAAAGCAGTACCGGTTATGACGGATCCCAAGCAGATAGAAATGGCCTGTAAATCCGTAAAGTTTGGAGCAGACGGCCTGATTCCGGCCATCATCCAGGATGTGGTCGACGGGGCGGTGCTGATGGTTGCCTACATGAACCGGGAATCCCTGGCGCTCTCCCTGCAGACCGGCAGGACCTGGTTTTACAGCCGGAGCCGGCAGCGCCTCTGGCAGAAAGGTGAGACCAGCGGGCACCGCCAGTACATCCGGGAGGTGCTGACCGATTGCGATCAGGACGCCTTGCTGGTGAAGGTGGACCAGGTGGGCGTCGCCTGCCACGAGGGCTACCGCTCCTGCTTCTTCAGGCAGTTAGCTCCAGCCGGCGGGGAGATCGCAGCGGAGTCTGCCACCGGCGGGCAGCCCACCGCGCCCGGAGATATTCTGGATCTGCTGTTTGCGGTGATCAGGGACCGCCAGCGGACCCTGCCCGAAAATTCTTATACCACCCACCTTTTTCGGAAGGGGATCGACCGCATCGCGCAGAAAGTAGGAGAAGAGGCGGTGGAGGTGGTGATCGCCGGCAAGAACCGCGACCGTGACGAGATTATCAATGAGTCGGCGGACCTGGTCTACCACCTCCTGGTGTTGTTGGCGGAGTGCGACGTCAGCCTTGACGAGATCAGGAACAAGCTGACCGAGCGGCGGCAATAATCGAGGTTCGAGATTCGAACGTCCAACATCGATAGGGTCGAATGTCGGGCTTTGAACTTCGAAAATGGGGGATGCAGGTGTTTTTAAACGACGAACTCAATCCGGTGCAGCTCGAAGCCGTGCGCCAGGCCGAGGGGCCTGTTATCATCTTTGCCGGGGCTGGCAGCGGCAAGACCCGGGTGCTCACGTACCGGGTGGCCCACCTCTTGCAGCAGGGGGTGTCTCCTTTCAGGATCCTGGCGGTCACCTTCACCAACCGGACATCGGAAGAGATGCGGCGGCGGGTGATCAACCTGGCGGGCCCGGCAGGGCGCGACGTCTGGATCAGCACTTTTCATTCTATGTCGGCGCGCATCCTGCGCCAAGAGGTGCAGTATACGCCCTATGACCGGAATTTTGTCATCTATGACGGGGATGATCAGGAGACCCTGGTCAAGCACTGCCTTCGGGAACTCGCCCTGGACGACAAGAAGTACCGGCCGCGCAACCTGCTGTCCGTTATCGGCGGCCTGAAAAACAATCTGGTGGGGCCGGAGGAGTTTGGGCAGAGGGTGCGGGACGAGCGGGAGGCTGTACTGGCGAAGGTCTACCGGCTCTACCAGGCAAAGCTGCGTGAGCAGAACGCCCTGGATTTCGACGACCTGCTGCTCCAGACGGTGGAGCTGTTCCGGGCGCAGCCGCTGGTGCTGGAGCATTACCAGCACCGCTTCCAATACGTGATGGTGGATGAATACCAGGATACCAACAAGGCTCAGTACACGCTGGTGCGCCAGATTGCCGCCGGCTTCGAGAACCTCTGCGTGGTCGGGGACGATGACCAGTCCATCTACGGATGGCGCGGGGCGGACATCAGCAACATTCTCGATTTTGAAAGGGATTACCCCGAGGCCCGGATCATCAAGCTGGAGCAGAATTACCGGTCGACCCAGCGCATCCTGACCGTGGCCAACTCGGTGATCGCCAACAATAAAAGCAGAAAGCCCAAGCAGTTGTGGACCTCTAACCGGACCGGAGAGCCGGTTTGTTGTTATGAGGCGGTTGACGAGCGGGATGAGGCCCGCTTCGTGCTGGCCATGGCGGAACGCCTGTGTCAGACAGAAGAGATGCAGTACCGGGACTGTGCCGTCTTCTACCGCACTCACGCCCAGTCCCGGTCGTTTGAAGAGGAATGCATCAGGAGCAACATCCCCTACCGGATTTTCGGGGGCGTCAGGTTTTACGAGCGTAAGGAGATCAAGGACATCCTGGCCTATCTCAGGCTGGTGGCCAATCCGAGCGACGACATCTCCCTGCGCCGCATCCTGAACGTCCCGAGGCGGGGGATCGGAGAGACGGCCCTGGGCCGGGTGGAACAGATCGCCCGGGAGAGGGGCGGCAGCCTGGGGGAGGTGCTGGCAGACCCCGAATTGTTGGCCGGCCTGGGACGCACCGCCATCGCGATCAAGGGTTTCATCGCCATGATCGAGCGCTGGCGCCAGCAGCAGGAGACCATGCCGGTGACAGCACTGGCCGAGTCCATCTTGGAGGAGACCGGTTACCGCTCGCTGTTAGAGTCGGAACCTCCGGTGGAGGCAGAAACCAGGCTGGAAAACATCAGGGAGTTCCTGGGTGTCACCAGGGAATACGACGAACAGGGGGAGGATAGATCCCTGACCGGTTTTCTGGAGCACCTGGCTCTGGTGACGGATGTCGACAATTACAGCAGCGATGAGAACGCCATTGTCCTGATGTCCCTCCACAGCGCCAAGGGGCTGGAGTTTCCGGTAGTTTTTCTCACCGGGTTGGAGGAAGGTCTCTTTCCGCATGCTCATGCTCTGGGAGAAGAACAGACGCTGGAGGAGGAGCGCCGCCTCTGCTACGTGGGGATCACCCGCGCCCGGGAGCGGCTTTTCCTTTCCTGGGCGAACCGGCGCTTTTTGCATGGGAGCGGGATCCAAAAGGAGCCCTCGCGCTTCCTGGCGGAGATTCCCGAAGAATTCCTGCATCCGGTAACTCCAACCGGCGCCGGGAAAAAAGCCGTGCTCCTCGATCATCATGGGTCGCCGGGCGATGAGGAAGGGACGGGCCATTCCGCTGCGTTCGGGCAGCACAGTGAGGGCAGGGCGGCCTCGCGCCGGAATTTGCCCCCGGTCTTTACCGGGCGCGCCCTGCTGGAAGCTGCTGCCGCAGGTACGTCAGCCACAATTGAGCGAAAGGCTGCCCGCAGCGGAACTGCTTCCGCTTTGCAGGGGGTCGCATCCAAAATGGCTGCTGGCGGAAAACTTGATAAAGCTGACGGAAAGGAAACCATGCCCCATCCCGGGGACGACGGCCAGGACGGGCAGGAACTTACCAGGGGGGACATGGTCGAGCATAAAAAGTTTGGGCGCGGCGTGGTCACCGAGACCCTGGTCGGACGCGGGGGGGATCTGGAGATCTTCGTGCAGTTTGAGACTGTAGGGGTCAAACATTTGCTGGTCAAGTTCGCCCCGCTCACTCGTCTGTAATACCTGTGAACCAAGCCGGTGCTGCCGGCTTTTTCTGTTCACTTCCGATACTAATTCAACATCCGCTAGCAGGAGTCCCCGGCTTCTAAAGCCGGGGAGGTTGGCTGTTTCTTCCGGCCGATGGCCAACGACCATTTGGGGGTGTGCGCATGCCGTCTTTTGAGGAAGCGCAGGAAAGAGTGGAACGCCTGCGCAGCGAGATCCGCAAGCATGATCACCAATACTATGTGCTTGATCGACCGCTGATCAGTGACGCTGACTATGACCGGTTGGTCAGTGACCTGGTGTGGCTGGAGGGTCAGTACCCTCAACTGGTGACGCCTGATTCTCCCAGCCAGCGGGTGGGGGGCGAGCCGCTGGCTGGTTTTCAGGCAGTCCGGCACCCAGTGCCCTTGCTGAG
>PKYJ01000151.1 GCA_003132605.1 Peptococcaceae bacterium
GCTAGCCGCTCTTATCCCACCGCTTCTGAAGCGGTGGGATAAGAGCGGCTACACCCTTAGTTAACTGGCTCTAAGCTTCAGTGGGGGAAAGCAATCCCCCACTGAAGCCAAGACCCAGTTGAACGCTGGCTTGTGCTGTTTCCGCAATAATTAAACAGGCTGCTGACGGGATCTGTCCGTCAGCAGCCTGTTGTTCAACTGGGCTATCTTGCAGACGATAGCAGGGAATCCTGCTACTCCTTTACCTCTTCTTCTCCGGTGGCGTAGGGATCATGGCAGGGATCCTTCTGGCACGGATTCTTGCACGGCTTGCAAGGATCTTCCACGCTGCAAACACGATCGAGCGGGATGATGATTCTTTCATCAAGTTCCCGGTACTTCTGGTTGTCATCACCAAAGAGGATGACCGCAATAGCATGATCATCCGTCCTGACTAATTCGATAAAGTCTCTGCCAACCTCGACGAGACTGCCCCCGACAGCTTTTTTAACATGTTCGCCACAGCAAAATTCCACATTTACTTGTTTATTCAGGAATTCCTCTCTGAGCTCGAACACAAGAGTTTCAGATGCGAAAAGGTCGAGCGCTTTTTCCTCAGCCATTTTTAAACCCTCCTTGATTATTGGGGTTATCCTAACTCCATGATATGACGGTAAGACTGACGGTGTGCAAACACCACCCGAAAAATTGTTTTTTTGAACAGTTTAACTGTAGCAGGGTGGCTTGGGGTTCGGCTCCAGCTCTGCAGCCGTAAAGGTGATCGGCCCGATAACCGTTGCGGCGCTGCCAGCCAACGGCAGTTCAGCAGTCAGAAAATAAGAAACAAGCGTAGTGCCGTTAAAGGCAGGGTTAATATCCACATGGACGAAGCTGGTGGTCTTGAAGTTGTCAAATCCGGACTCGGCGCTTTCACGGGCGCTGAAGATCTGTGGGCCGGCCACCGGGGTATTGCGGAAGATCCTGAAAATCACGTCCACCTTGCTTATCCCTGTGCCGTTCATAACTGCCACCCAGCCAACGGCGCAGGTAAGCCAGACCCGGTCACCCGCAGCCAGACCCAGGGCCTGGGCACCTGTGAGGGTGGCCAGAACCATCGGCGTTCCTGCAAGAGGAAGAGCGATCACACCGCTGAAATTGTTCGATTGCAAAACACTGGCACTGAATTCGGTCAGAATCGGACGCTCCCTGCCTCCAAGCAGGCCTTCCAATGCATCCTGCTTGGCTTCTTCGTTTTTGACATCTTCCGACATTAAAATAGACCCCCCATTTTCAAATTGGAACAAGTGATGTCATATCCCATGCGCCGCCGCCTCATCCCTTTACAATCACATATATGTACCAGGCCGGGCACTTTATGCCAACCTTAATAATGTAATTTTGGATCTGAAATACCGGGCATAACGAAACAAGAGAAACAGTTGCATTTTCCGGGGAATCATGGTAGGATATTATCTGGCTAATTTTGGCCGGGAGGAATGTTAAACCCCGCGCATGCAAGAGTGGCGCGGGCGGTGCCGGGTCCGGCGGACCGGGCGCGATGTTCTACGGCACTCATGGCACATCTGATCGCAGCCTGCTTGAAGATTATACGTTTTAAGACTCTGCCATGCAGGTTGAATGCTGGGTCACAATTAAGGAAAGGGGATGACAATACGGTAAAAAATCGTTCAGCAATTAAACGCGCAGAACTATCCAAGGAGCGTGCGGTTCGCAATGCATCACAGCGGTCCGCCATGAAGACGGCAATCAGGAAGTTCGAAGAGGCGCTGAAAGGCGACCAGGCAAACCTGGATGCCGCTTTCAACAAGGCGACCCGCCTCGTCGACAAGGCAGCAGCCAAGGGAATTGTGCACCCCAACACCAGGGACCACAAAAAAGCGCAGTTGGCCAGAAAGCTCCAGTCCAAAACGAATGCGTCAACGACCGCCTGAGGACACCCTGACCAAAACAACCAACCTCCCCTGCAAGGCGGGAGGTTTTTTGATTTGAAAACTCTATCCGGCTTTGGCGCCACCGCAGATCTCCCCTACAGCCGCTGCCAGCAACAGCCCCGGCTCTCCACGCCCCTGCTTGATGGCCAGGTCCAGTTCCAGCAGCATGGACAGGATCGCCTCGATCTCCGGCAGTGGAAAGGATGCCATCTGCTGACCCAGCTTCTGGGCCACATAGGGATGGATGCCCATCAGCCGGGAGGTCTCCTGGGGGGGTACCCCCTCCCGCTTCAGCAGCGACGCCTCCAGCAGTTGCAAGTAATGCCTGGCCAGCATGGTGGCAATATAGACCGGGGCCTGCCCCCCGCTCAGCAGGCTGTCCAGAATCCCCCGGACGGCTTCGCTCTTCCGGGCCGCTACCGTGTCCACCAGCTCGAAAATGCTCCGGCCGGCGGTGTGGCTGCCCGTTTTCCGGAGCACCGCCTCCGTGACCTGTGACGACGCCTCCCCCAGGTACAGGACGGCCTTGTCCAGCTCCTGGCTGATCAGGCCGGGGTTGTCGCCGCACAGGAAGTGCAGGTACTCCGCCGCCCGCCCCGGCAACTGCCTGCCACGCAGGCGCGCCTCCTCCTGCGCCCAGGCGGTGAGGCTCTTGCCCTTCAAGGGAGGACAATCCACCACCCATCCCAGATCTGCCACCGCCCGGTACAGCTTATCATTGGTTTTCAGCCCGGTATCAAAGAGTAGTACGAGCACCAGGGAGGGGTCGCCGGTCAGCTTCAGATAAGGCAGACAGAGGCTGGCAGCGGGGTTGCGGGCCACCACCAGGCGCCGGGACACTCCCAGGGGCAGAGTGGTCAGGGCCACAATCAGCTCTGGCGCTCCGGCATCCTGATCCCATTCCAGGTAGTCTACGGTATCACTACTCTCCAGCGTGGCCCTGAGAGCGCGGAGCAACCTGCGGGCCAGATACCGCTCCTCTCCATGGATCAGCAGCAGGGAGGGCACTTCACCCCGCCGCAACCGCTGGCCGGTCTCAAGCAGGCTCAAAACTGGCACTCCTGTTCTCCTCTCGTTTTCCCGAAATTAAGTAACTATTCAGGGCATTCCTTCACTACCGTCAAGGGATGAAAACCCAGCATAGTCAACTAACCCCCTTCGGAGCAAGATGCCGTGCTTTTAAATCTTTTGACAGGCTGAGCAGTTACGCAATTAACAATATCCTGTATCAACAGAGCAATTCACGCAGTATTTAATCCAAACCAAGTTGTAACATCGGCCAGGCGCGGCCGCTCGATCAGTCTCCGAAGCTGATCCCGACTGCCCGGGCTGCGTGCACCAGTTGCCCGTCCGGATGGACGTTGGACGGCTTGGTCGCATCCTTGAGTGGTACGGCGGTTATCTGGGTGCCCTTCAGGGCCACCATGTAACCGTAACGGCCCTCCATGGCCAGCTCGGCGGCAGCCACCCCGAAGCGGGTGGCCAGGATGCGGTCGGTGGTCAGCGGAGAGCCGCCCCGCTGAATGTGCCCCAGTACCGTCACCCTGGACTCCATGCCTGTCTCCTGCTCCACCAGTTCGCGCACTACCTCGCCGATGCCTCCCAGCCGCAGGGGGTCGCCGCTGTTGGCGATCTGCTCCCGCACCACCCGTTTCCCACCGGGAGCAGGCGTCCCTTCGGCCACCACGATGATGCTGAACAGCTTGCCCTCAAGCTGTCTTCCCCTGATCTTCTCCACCACCCTGTCGATCTGCCAGGGAATCTCCGGGATCAGGATCACGTCGGCGCCTCCGGCCATCCCGCACCAGAGGGCGATCCAGCCGGCGTATCGCCCCATCACCTCCAGGATCATCACCCGGTGGTGGGACTCCGCAGTGGTGTGCAGTTTATCCAGAGCTTCGGTGGCAGTGTGCACCGCCGTGACGAAGCCGAAGGTCTGGTCGGTAGCCGCCAGGTCGTTGTCGATGGTCTTGGGCACGCCAACGATTGCTGCCCCCCGCGAGCACAACTCGTTGGCGATACTGAGCGTACCGTCGCCGCCGATGGCGATCAGGCACTGCAGTTGCAAGCTGTTCATGCTCTCCACCAGGATGGCGCTGATATCCCGGTACTCGATCTCGCCGGATGCCGCCCGCACCGGGAAGCGGAACGGATTGTCGCGGTTGTTACTGCCCAGGATGGTGCCTCCCCGGTGCAAAAGCCCGGATACCGCCGCCCTGTCCAACAGTTGGCAATCCCTCAAGTAGATGCCCCGATAACCATCCTTGAAACCCCATACCTCGACGCCTTTAGACAGGAGCGTCTTCGTGGCCGCCCGGATCACCGCATTCAGACCCGGGCAGTCTCCTCCCCCGGTCAGGATCCCCATGCGCATCTATTTTCCCTCTTTCCTTAATAATGACGCTTTTTCGGGTGCGGGGCTAACTTTACTCCAGGCTAATCTGCGGGCTCCCTGGTCAGTCTGAAGATCACCGTCCGGTCCGGGTCGGGGCAGGACCAGATGGTGGATCTATCCCCCTTGGCCCAGGGGAACTCACCACCAAACAGCAGGATCGACACCGCCAGGTCCAGCGAGGCGTAGGCAAAGTGGCAGAGCCCGCCGGGCAGCAGGTGTGTGAACTCGAACCGGTCCCCCACCTTGTGGTCGTAACTGCACTTCCCCTCGCCCCTGATCTCCACAACCTCGGCGATCACCTTGTACTTGTATTCGGGCATGAACAACCCCTCCGCTTATAGTATTGCATACAGAATTAGATTTGTTGCTCCGTTTTTCCTTCCGCGCGCGGCACTACCCAAAAAATAAGCTCGGGCCGCCTGTAGAACCCCTGAATTCGAACCTCGAAGAAACCCTGCTTCCTAATTTATGCCCAGGGGTTCCCATTTACTGTCCTGCATCATAGTCTGAAAGAGAAAGTTTTTCCACTGAAGCCAAGACCCAGTTGAAGGCCTTAAAGAACGACAGGAGGGAAATATGTTGGGAGAAAACGACATGGCGGAGATCCTCCGGTTTCTGGAGTCCATGGACGCTCCGGACCTGTCCAGAGTGGAGGCGTTTCTGCAGGCCAGGGGTGTGTCCGCTGAAAAACTGCGTGCTGCCTATGGGATACTGGAGCACATGGGGATTCGCTATAACAGCCGGCCGGAGGAGATGCCGGACCAGGGAGATCTGATGTCCATGTTCGACCAGTTGTCATCGGGCCTGGACAGCCGTACCCGCCAGCAATTCAAGGGCATGATGGACAGGAGCGGGGGCGCAGGACGCCTGAACTCTTCTGAAGATGTGCTCAATTATCTCAAGAGCATGAAAAAGTAATCATGAACAAAGAGACTGTCCGATTTTTACCAGATGACTCTTTGATTAACAATCCGCAAAACCCGCGGGCTGGGGCGCCAAGCCTAAGAGGATGGCTGATCGACCAGGGTCACACTCGCCGTGACCGATTGCTTGTCGCGCCAGATCGTCAGGTTGATCTTGGCCCCGACCCCCGCCTGCTGGACCTTCTGGAGCAGGTCATTCGTGTCGGCTACGCTCGCCCCGTTCCAGCCCGTGATGATGTCTCCATCCTGGAGGCCCGCCTTGTCGGCCGGTCCGCCGCTGATCACAGACCTGACAACCACCCCGCTGGTACCGTTATAGCCGTAAGCAGTGGCCACGTCCTGTGTCACATTCGAAATCTCCACCCCCAGCCAGGGATGGCTGATGTGCGCACCCTTCATCAGGTCGTTCAAGACATCATTGACGGTGTTGCTGGGGATGGCAAAGCCGATCCCCTGCGCCTGCTGGTTGACCGCGGTATTGATCCCGATCACCTCGCCGGCCAGGTCCAGCAGCGGTCCCCCGCTGTTGCCCGGGTTGATGGAGGCGTCGGTCTGGAGCAGGTTGCGGTAGCTCCGGCTCTCAATGGTCATCGATCGCCCCTTGGCGCTGATCACCCCCACCGTGACGGTATGGTCGAGTCCGTAGGGGTTGCCGATGGCGATCGCCCAGTCGCCCAACCGGATCTTGTCGGAATCACCCAGCTTCAGGTAGGGCAGGTTGCTGCCGTCATTGATCTTCAGCACCGCCAGGTCGAGGTCCTTATCGCTGCCCACCACCTGGGCAGCAACCGGCTTGGATTGACCCATGATCGTGACCTCGATCGTCTGGGCACCGTCGATCACGTGCTGATTCGTCAGCAGGTAGCCGTCCGCCGAGATCAGAAAGCCAGAGCCCAGCGCCTGCTGCGTCTGGGTTTGAGGCTGAGAATAGTCCTGCCCGAAAAACTGGCGGAAGAAGGGATCGTTGAAAAACGGATTCTGCACTTGAGTGGTGGCTGTGGTATCGATCCTGACCACGGCAGGCCCTGCGCCGGCAACCATGTCAGCAATGGTAGAGGGACCGACTCCCGGCATGGTGCTGCCGCTCGCAGTATCGGTGCTGGCCGGCGATTGATTCAAGGCGGCCAGCACCGGGTTCATCCACTTGCTGTGACCGGAGGCGAATAGAACCCCTCCCGAAAAGGCTATCCCGGCAAAAAAGGCGGCCAGGACCACTCCTATCAGCCAACGTCTGCTTTTGATGTCCATAATGTTAATCCCCTCCCTGCACTTCACGCTTGTCAATTGCGGGCGCGCTGTCTGCCTGAGGCGAATCCCCCGAGCTCACGCTCCGGTCTTCGTCAGCCTGGCTTCCAGCCTCAGCCTGCCGCTTTTCCTCAAGCTGCCTGGTTTTTTCTTGGGCCTCTTGAAGTTCCATCTCCCGGCCGATCTCATCCCAGGCGCGCTGAGCGGTATGGGTCACCTTACGGAATTCCTTGGCTGCCTTCCCCAGCACTTTCGCCACTTCAGGCAGCTTATCGGGGCCAAATACGACCAGGACGATCACAGAGAGCAGAAGCACTTCTTCAACCCCAAACAACTGACCACCCCCCAAATATTATAACCCGCTTGCCCCCTGGGGACAACCGCCCCCCCCCTACGCACCACGGACACTTGCCGGCAACCGCAAACCCCGGATTTGGCAAGGCTATGAGGCTTCGCCTCATGCTGCCACCTTGATTGCGAGCGTAGCGAGCCGGGTGCCCTCTGGGCGCGGCACCCGGGGCACCCGTTGGGTGGGGTGAAAGCCGCCTGCACGTCAGGGGAAATTGCTATTGCTGCGCATGCTGCGCCTGTTCCGCAATTTGATTCGCAATTTTCCTGAAAGGATTTCTGCAGCCAATGAAGAAGTATCTATATTATGAGAAATAATTTATAATTGACCGACAAACAATATGTTCAGGGGGGATTTCATGTCCGTACAGGTTGCCAAGCTGCAAGAGATCCCGTCCGGCAGCCGGAAAAATATCACGGTGTCCGGCAAGAGCCTGATCTTGCTAAATAACGACGGCAAGATCCTGGCCTTCGACGAGAAGTGTACCCACCGTGGCTGCTCGCTTCTCAAGGGAAAGCTGATCGGCAATAACATCGAATGTCCCTGCCACTCGGCACACTTCAACATCATTTCCGGCAAGGTTACCCAGGGGCCGGCCACACAGCCGATTGCCGTCTACCCAGTAACGGTAGAAAACGGATCAATCATGATCAACATATAGATTAACAAATACAGAGGAACAAGACATCTGATAATCCACTCTAATTGCATCTTTTTACAAGTTGCAATCAGGAGTCTTGTCCTGCTATATTGGTTAAGAACCTTCCTTTAAGTCCTTCCGAGAATGATGCTTCGGGTAGCTTCAAGCAAGCCCGTAAACAACCGAACCCCTGTCCGCTGAAACCAGATTGGTACCAGTTCTTGGCTGCATGATGCATGCAGTTCGGCTGTCTCCTCAGGTGATCAAAGTTGCAGTATGAATTTTATACTGCCACTACTGGATAACTTCACAATTTTAAAGGAGGTGTCAACGATGTCCTGCGGTAAACCCGACTGCAAAGAAGAAAAGAAAGAAAGCGCTGATGATCTCAAAGCAAGAGAGGAATGGGAAAAGAAGAACCCCAGTTGTTCACCGACCGTCGACAAGGATTGCCCTCATGGGCATATCCCCACCAAGCAATAGCACCCCCATAGGAAGTGGGACAGGGGGACGATTCCCTGTCCCAACGCCAGCCCCGGTCAAGCCGGGGCTTTTTTATGCCGGAAAAAGAAAACCCCCGCTTTTATAGCAGGGGCTGTTCAAGTTCCTATTTCCGGGGTGTGGCTACTCAGCCGCGCTCTTCTCTTTGACGGCCTTGGACGGGGCTCTCTTGAGCGTTACCATCACTCCAGGCGGTGCACACCTATTCGGTCGGGCACTCGCCGGCCTTTTCTTTTACCTCTTTGCCACCCTTGGACTGGAAGACGATCTGCTCCCTCTCGTAGAAGGGCGTCCGCCATTTCGGCAGCACCTCTATGGCATTGCGGTTGCAGGCATCCGCGCAAGCCTCGCAGATGATGCAGCGGTCCGGGTACAGGATCCACTGCTTCTTCTCCTTGACGACGTCGATGGCTACGGCCGGGCAGCGCCGGGCGCAGTTGCCGCACCCGTCGCAGAGGCTCTCGTTTAGAGTGATCTGCCCACGCGCCCTGGCGACGGGCTCTCT
>PKYJ01000134.1 GCA_003132605.1 Peptococcaceae bacterium
AAGAGCGGCTACGCCCCTAGTTAACTGGCTCTAAGCTTCGGTGGGGGATTGCTTTTCCCCCACCGAAGCCAAGACCCAGTTGAACGGGCGGGGCGAAGGTGGATGTCGCTGGCTGCCAAACTGTCAAGCTTCCAGATTCGGGCGCGGCGGGCGTGGACCGAAGAACTGGTAATAGTTGCACTCGATGCGCCCGTTGTAGAGCTTGCGTTTCTTGTCGGCACGGCGGCCGAACAGTTTCTCAAAGCCATGATGGGCGGTCAGCACGTAGAATGACCAGGTGCCCAGCGGCCGGAACACCTGTCCCATCTCCTGGTAGAGGTGTTCCGCGCTCTGTATGTCTTCCATGCGTTCACCATAGGGCGGGTTGCAGATGATGTAGCCGTATTTCTGCTTGGTGTGCAACTCCGCCAGGGGCGCCTGCTGCCAGGAGATCTGCTCTGCCACTCCTGCCTGGCGGGCATGATAACGGGCCAGGCTGAGCACCTCCGCATCGATATCGGTGCCTCGAAGCTGCAGCTTCAGATCGCGGCGGATCAGGTCTCTGGCCTCCTGGCGCGCCTCCTGCCACAGGCGTTCCGGCACTATCGGCCACTGCCCCGCCGCAAACTCCCTGTGTATCCCCGGGGCGATGTCCAGGCCGATCAGAGCGGCCTCGATGGGGATGGTGCCTGAGCCGCACAGCGGATCGAGCAGCATCCGTTCCGGGTGCCAGCGGCTCAGGTTGATCATGGCGGCGGCCAGGGTCTCCTTGAGGGGGGCGGCGCTGCTCAGTTTGCGGTAGCCGCGCTTGTGCAGGCCGGGGCCGCTGGTGTCGATGGTGAGGGTGGCGATGTCTTTCAGGAGCGCTACCTCGATAGTGAAGCGGGGGCCGGTCTCTTCGAACCACTGGCAGTGGTAGCGGCTTTTCAGACTTTCCACCACCGCCTTCTTGACGATTGCCTGGCAGTCAGGCACACTGAACAATTTGGACTTGATAGACTTCCCATTCACCGGGAAGTTGGCGTTGGCCGGCAGCCAGTCAGCCCAGGGCAGCGCTTTAGTCCGTTCGAACAGCTCGTCGAAGGATAGAGCGGTGAACTCGCCCAGTTTGACCAGCACCCGGTCGGCGCTGCGCAGCCACAGATTGGTACGGCAGATCGCCTCCAGGCCGGCTTTGAAAGTCACCCGGGTATTGGCCACGTCAGTGTCATAGCCGAGCGCCTGTACCTCACGCGCCACCACCGACTCCAGCCCGAAGGTGGCGGTGGCAATCAATTCTACAGAGTCTATGGTGTGTACCCCTTTCGCACAGGTATGGCGTGGTTGCCGCACCTTGCCTTCATACCGCATATTATGCCAGATTTTATCATGGCCTGGCAAGACTTGCCGGTGTTCATGGTACCCTGTGCTATAATTATTATAATCAAGGTGGTACGACAAGAAACGAGGCGGAGCGGATGAAGCGGCTGGTATTGACGGAGAAACCGAGCGTGGCCCGGGAGATCGCCAGGGTCTTGAACTGCACCACTAAAGGCAAGGGTTACTTCGAGGGCCAGCAGTACGTGGTTACCTGGGCGCTGGGCCACCTGGTCACCCTGGCCGAGCCCGAGGACTACGACCAGAAATACAAGCAGTGGCGCCTGGAAGACCTGCCGATGATCCCGCCGCACATGAAACTAAAAATTATCAGGCAGTCATCGCACCAATTTGCCGCCGTAAAACTGCTGATGCAGCGTTCAGACATCGGTGAACTGGTGATCGCCACCGACGCCGGACGGGAGGGGGAACTGGTCGCCCGCTGGATCATGGCCCTGGCCAACTGGAAGAAGCCTTTCAAACGCCTGTGGATCTCCTCCCAGACCGAGGCCGCCATCAGGGACGGTTTTGCCAATCTCAAACCCGGCGCCGCCTACGACAACCTTTTCGATGCCGCCGCCTGCCGCGCCGAGGCGGACTGGCTGATCGGGCTGAACGTCACCCGGGCGCTGACCTGCAAATTCAACGCCCAGCTCACCGCCGGCCGGGTGCAGACCCCCACCTTGGCCATGATCGTGCAACGGGAAAAAGAGATCAAGGAGTTCGTGCCGGTGGATTACTGGACGCTGCGGGCGGACTTCGAGGACTACTTCGGCGACTGGCGGGCGCCGGGGGGCAGCGGCCGGGTCTTTGACCACGCCAGAGCCGAGGAGATTGCGGCGAAGGTCAGGGACCAGTCCGGCACGGTCGTCGAGGTGAAGACCGAGGGCAAGAGCGAGCCGCCGCCCCTGGCCTATGACCTGACGGAGTTGCAGCGCGACGCCAACCGCCGCCATAGCTGGTCGGCCCAGAAAACCCTGGAGGTCTTGCAGGTTTTGTACGAGCGGCACAAGCTGGTCACCTACCCGCGCACCGATGCCCGCTACATTACTGCCGATATCGTGCCCACACTGCCGGCCCGGTTGCGGTCGATGGGCGTGGGTCCCTATGCGCAACTGGTGGCGCCACTGCTGCAGAAATCCCTGTCCCCGACCAGGCGCTTCGTTGACGACAGTAAGGTCTCCGACCACCACGCCATCATACCCACCGAGCAACCACTGCAGATTGGCAGCCTGACGGCCGAGGAGAGGAACCTCTACGACCTGATCGCCAGGCGGTTCGTCGCCGTGTTATCACCAGCCTATACCTACGACCAGACCACGTTGGTGACCGAGGTGAGGGGGGAGTGCTTCTACTCCCGCGGCCGGGTTGTCAAAAACATGGGTTGGCGGGCGGTGACGGCGAGCACTGCGGATAGGGATGAAAAGGAGGAAGAGGCGCTGCCGGAGCAGGCCCTGGCCCAGCAGCAGAAGGGCGCCGTCAAAAAGGTCAGGAGTTGCAAGGTCAGCAAGAAGCAAACCAAGCCCCCTGGGCGCTACACTGAAGCCACACTGTTGACCGCCATGGAGAGTCCGGGCAAGCTGATCGAGGACGAAGAATTGAGAGAGGCCGTCAAACAGGGTGGCCTGGGAACGCCGGCCACCAGGGCGGAGATTATCGAGAAGTTGATCGGTCACTTCTACGTCGAGCGCAGCGGCAAGGAACTGGTTCCCACCGCCAAAGGTAGCCAACTGGTGGACCTGGTCGCCCCCGCCCTGAAGACTCCCGAGCTGACCGCCCGCTGGGAGCAGTCCCTGGCCGGTATCGCCAAGGGCAAGGAGAGCAAGGTGAAGTTCCTGACCGACATCAGGCGGCATGCCGAGGAACTGGTGAAGGGCGTCAGGCTGGACAACACCACCGTCTATCATCCTGACAACGTGTCCAAGACCAAGTGCCCGGCCTGTGGCAAGTTCATGCTGCTGGTCAACGGCAAGCGCGGCAAGATGCTGATCTGCCCCGACCGGGAGTGTGGGCACCGGCAGCCGGTGGATGAGGGCCGGTTTGGCGGCTTTAAAAGTTCGGAAAGAGATAGCCGGATCAACCAGAGGCTGATTGCCCAGTACAGCGATCAGGAGGTGATCGGCAGCAACGTAGGAGAGCTTTTGCAGGCGGCATTGACCAAGTCGGGCAGGGCAAAAAAACCGGAGCATCAATGATTGCTGGCTGGCTGACGACTGAGCGACTGCTATGACTGTGGCGCCGGCCATGTTGATTTCGGCTTCCGGAATAGGGGCAGCGCCTTGAAACATTCCTGCCGGTACTGCGATGGTGCCGGCTAATTGCATTTGTTGTTTTTGCGGATACATTTTGGTAAGATTAATGTACACAATAATGTGCACAGGGGAGTGCCGGCCTTGCCAGAAGACTTGTTCCGTATCGGTGAAAAAATTATCAGTTCGGAAAAGCTGTACCGGATCATCGAACAGATCCTGGAGCAGCGCAGCCGGGGCCTGTCCCAGCAGGAGGTGGCCGCTCGTTTCGGGGTCGACCGAACCTTCGTGTCGCGCCTGGAGGGCCTGGGGGCTGTCCGCAAGGGCTCCAGCCTGGCGGTGATCGGATTTCCGGTCAAGAACAAGGAAGAGATTCTCGTCCTGCTCGCCGAACTGGGGGTGGACTTCAGCCTGATCATGACCGACGCTGAGCGCTGGCGGTTTGTCAGGGAGAAATCAGGCCTCGAACTGTTGAACGAGATTATGAGTCTGGTGTCCAGGGTGAGGGCATATGATGTCGTGATCGTCATCGGTTCGAAGGAACGGATCCGCTGGTGCGCAGCCCTGTTGGACAAAGATGTGGTGGGTATCGAGATCGGGGATGCGCCGATCACCGAGGATAAGATTGTGGATCTCGAGCGCCTGCGCTCGCTGATTCTGGCTGTGAGGTAGGCAGCGAGCTTGCAAAAAGTGGACAAAACATGTTGAAGGAGCAGATCTATGAAGTTCGCCTTTATCATCCACCCGATCGACCTTGAGGATATCACCAAACGGATCAAACCCTTCAGACTGCTTCCCGGGGCGATGGTGGAGGGGATCACCAGGCATTTCCCGGTGTTCAAAGCGTCAGAGATCACCGGCGTGCGCTCACCCTCCGCGGAGACCGAGGGCTGGTTCATAGCATGCCCGCTGACCTCCCACCAGATGCTGGGACTGCCAATAGATTACGTCACCAGGCGGATCATCGAGGCCGGCAAGCTGGCTGAACGGTTAGGCGCCGAGGTCGTTGGCCTGGGGGCGATGACCTCGGTGGTAGGCGATGCCGGGATCACGATTGCCAACAACCTGGACATTGCTGTTACCAGCGGCAACAGTTACACTGTGTTCACCGCCTTGGAGGGTGCCTGTCGGGCAGCGGAGTTCATGGGGATCAACCTGGGCCGGGCCGAGGTGGCGGTGGTAGGGGCTACGGGTTCCATCGGCAGCGTCTGCGCCCGGATACTGGCGCCGCAGGCGGGCGGTCTGACCCTGGTCGCCAGGGAGCGCCACCACCTGGAGCGGGTCGCCCACCAGATTCTGAACGATACCGGGGTTGTCCCCCGGCTGACGACGGATATCCGGGATGCCCTGAAGG
>PKYJ01000103.1 GCA_003132605.1 Peptococcaceae bacterium
CAGGGTATCGTCATCGTAGCAGTCAACATCCGGCAAGTCATACGACAGGTGCACTAGCCTCACCATGGGATTCACCGCGGCAGAAAGCTCACAGGAATCCGACACCGGCAGCAAGGTCATGCGAGGATACAAACCTGACAGAGTGTAAGTGTAGATACTGCTCAGGGGAACGGTCAGCGATGTCGTATAGATCGGTTGACCGTACATGCCCGCATAGTAGACCGATGCCGCATAATCCCCGGGCTCAATCTCCTCGTAGTCGGTAAACTGCCCGTGCCCCAGATTAGACGCCACCATATTGTTGTTGAAATAGACATCGACCGGCGGCCCCTCGGTAGATCCGTGGAAAAAGCGAACGTGAGACATATTTTTTCAACCCCCTCGAATCGTTCACATTACCGTTTCTGATTTAAACTCCTATTATTAGTGTATGAATATGAAATCGACCTTGCTATAAAAGATGCCCGAAGCAAGGAGAGGTGGCCCCTGTCAAAGAAACTTACAAATACCTTCAGTGCCAGGCTTCGCTCACCACTAAGGTGGCGCTGCGTCACAATCAAGGTGGCGCCGGACNNCCGCCGCTTGCAGGCGCGGACGCTTTTGCGGGCGCCGACGCCTGAACCAACAGGATAAATTATGGTGGCGTACAGGATTTATTTTATTTTTGGCGAAGTTTTAAAGGATGGGAAATAATATCGCCTGGCGCAAGGTCTGTTTAACGATTTCTAAGCTTCAGNNCCCGCTTCAGAAGCGGGGGCATTGGAGCGGATAGCCATCGGTAAACCGGCAGTTCAGCAGGAAGGGGGTCGGCGATGTTTGAAGGCGAGCAAAAAAGGGATCAGTTTGTCAAAAAACTGGTAGAGATCAAGCGCCAGAACGTCGAGTTGAAAGCAGCGCTCGAAGAGGCGCTGAAGAAGTCTGACGAGCGATACAGGGCGCTGGCTGAGGGAATCAACGACGCCATTTTCAAGCTCGACGCCGCCGGGAATTTTACCAGCATCAGCCCGGCGATCGAACGCATCTCCGGCTATAAGCCGGATGAGATCATAGGAATCAATTATGCTCGCTTCGTGCATCCGGATGACCTTCCTGCCCTGATGAACCTGAGGCACGCCCAGGCAGGCCAATATGAATCGCTCGAATTCAGGGCATTCAAGAAAGATGGCACCGTCGGCTACTTTAGAATAACCGGAAGCCTGGCCATGGAAGACGGGCAGCGGACCCTGATCGGGGTCATTACCGACATCACCGGGCCCAAACTCGCCGAGCAAAACCTGCGCCAGAGGGCCTCAGAGGTGCAGGCCATCTTACAGGCTATGCCGGACCTCTACTTTCGCCTCGACTCTGAAGGAACCATCCTGGACATGAAGGCGGGACGTACCGCTGACCTGTATTTTCCCTGGGAATCCCAGCTGGGCAAAAGAATCCAGGATCTCCACCACAGGGTGGGCAAACAATTCAGGCAGGCAATCCAGCAGGTTCTGGAGACCAACTCACTGTGCATCTTGGAATACTCCATCCCACGCAAATCCGGCACCGAGTTTTACGAGGCCAGGTTCGCCCCGGCGCTCGACAACCAGATCATCGTGGTGGCGCGCAACATCACCGAACGCAAGAAGGCCCTGGAGGAGTTGGCCTTAAAGGCACAACTGCTGAATGCCGCCAATGATTCCATCGTTCTGTACGACGTCGAGGGCAACTTCACTTTCGTCAATGAAGCGGCCTGCAGGCTATACGGCTACAACCATGACGAGTTGATGCAAAAGAACGCCAACGATCTGAACACGCCGGAATCGGCGAGGAATCAGGAGGCCAGGCTGCAGGAGCTGAAAGAGAGCGGACGTTCAATTTTTGAAGTCATCAATGTGCATAAGGACGGCTCTCTTCTACCGCTTGAAGTCAATGCCAGGCTCATCGAAGTTGGCGGCAAAATCCTGGTTTTGAGCGTGGCGCGCAATATCGCCGAGCGCAGACAGGCGAATGAAGAACTCAAGAAGGAGCGCGATTTCACCAGCGCAGTCCTGGACATAGTCGGAGCCCAGGTAGTGGTGCTGGACCGCGAGGGGCGCATCGTCCGTTTCAATCGGGCATGTGAACTATTAACCGGTTACTCGTTTCAAGAGGTGAGTGGCAAGCAAATCTGGGAGATCCTGACAGAGGACGCCGCTCCGACCAGGTCCAAGGTGAAGAGGGAATTGGCCGGCGACTATCCGAGCACGCACGAAAGCTACTGGATTACCAGATCGGGGGAGCGCCGCCTGATCTCCTGGTCAACCACCGCCCTCCTCGACGACAACAACAACGTCGAGCACCTCATCGCCACCGGCGTCGACGTCACCGAGCGCAGGCAGGCGGAAAAGGACCTCCAGGATGCCAATAAGAAACTGGCAACCTGGGTAGACGACCTGGAAGAGGGAAGGCGGGAGATGGGGCTGCTGAGCGAAATGGGCGAACTGCTGCAGAACTGCGAGGACTTCGAAGAGACTTATGCGGTCAGCGCCCGGTACATTCAGAAGATGTTCCCCTTCGATCACGGCGCCCTGTGTCTTACCAACGCATCCAGAGATAAGGTCGAAGCCGTGGAGATGTGGGGCGATCCGGCGCCCACCGAGCGGGTATTCACACCCAGCGACTGCTGGGCGTTGCGGCGCGGCCGGCCGCACCTGGTCACCGATCCCCAGCCCGGGCTGATGTGCGCACACGTGCTCAGTCCGCAATCAGCCAATTACCTGTGCGTGCCCATGATGGCGCGCAGCGAGGCCCTTGGCATCCTGCATCTCCGCCATGCCGGGGAAACTGGACAACAGGGAGCGCTATGGCAGCCATCCAATGAACACAAGCAGCAACTGGCCGTGGCGGTAGCCGATCAAATAGCCATGGCCCTGGCCAACCTGCGGCTCCGGGAAACGCTGCGCAATATGGCCATTCGCGACCCCCTGACCGGCCTCTTCAACAGGCGTTACATGGAGGAGTCCCTGGAGCGCGAGCTGCGGCGGGCGGAGCGTAGAAAAACCACGGTGGGAGTCATCATGTTTGACATCGATCATTTCAAGGACTTCAACGACATCTACGGCCACGACGGAGGAGACGCCCTGCTGCGGGAACTGGGTTCCTTCGTGGAAACCAGGACTCGCGGCGAGGATATTGCCTGCCGCTACGGAGGGGAAGAGTTCGTCCACGTTCTCCCGGAATCATCGCTGGTGGATACGCAGAACCGGGCGGAGCAACTGCGCCAGGAAGTGAAGCAGATCAAGGTCTATCACCTGGGCAAGCCGCTCAACAACATCTCAATCTCGCTGGGAGTATCCGTATTCCCGGAGGACGGCCTTACCGCCGAAACCATTCTGAAGACGGCGGATATAGCGCTCTACCGGGCCAAGAATGAGGGGCGCGACCGGGTGGTCGTCAGTTCAAGGATCACCTGAAGCTATACTTGTCCTTGTCCTTGCCCTCGTCCCACACCCAGTCCCTGGCCTCATAGAGGCCACTGGGTGTGATGACACACTCGATACCGGCGTTGATGATCAGGCGCTTGCACATCTCGCAGGGGAGACACGGCATCACCGTCGCCCCTGTCTCCACGTCGAACCCGTTAATGTACATGATGGCATCGATCATCTCCCACCTGGGGGCGGAAATGATGGCGTTCATCTCTGCGTGGACCGACCTGCAGAGTTCGTATCTTTCCCCCTGCGGAACATTCAATTCAATGCGCCTGCACTTGCCAAGATCGCAGCAGTTGGCCCGCCCCCTGGGGGCGCCCGTATAACCTGTGCTGACAATCTGGTTGTTCTTTACGATGATGGCGCCAAAGTTGCGCCGCAGGCAGGTCCCTCTCCGGCTGCACTCCAGCGCTATGTTGAGGTAGTAGTCATTCTTGGAGATACGCATTGGCTTCAATCCCTCGTAGGTAGTCCGCAATCAGGATTATTATTCCGGCTTTCGGTTGTTGTCGCCGGTGTAATCAGCGCTTATTTCTGCAACTAAGCAGAAAAATCCTGCATACAAACACGCATCACGGCTAATGCGTGAAGGATTCCGCCAGACGCCTGTTTATTCCTGCATAATTCTCTAAAACCTGATGATGGGCCCGTTCAGCAGCAGGCACAGGGCTCCCACGCCCAAGAAAAGAGAGACGGTATCCCTGGTAATGATAGCATTGACCACTCCAACCAAGGTTATGATGATTGCCATTTTATATACTTTATACATCCGCCAGGGGTTCACCCGGACATCCCCTCCTGCATGAGTTTCCATATCTAGTGTATTCTGTTTTTCCCCTCATTTACCCTTTTTTGAACGAAACTTTTAAAAAAGCGAAGCAGCAAGGGGACACTCCTTTTACGGCTCTTCGCTAATTCGTGTGGGTAG
>PKYJ01000114.1 GCA_003132605.1 Peptococcaceae bacterium
AGCTCGTCGGGCTCATAACCCGAAGGTCGTTGGTTCGAATCCAGCCCCCGCTACCATTTTATTTGATCGAGAGGCGGAGTAGCTCAGTTGGTCAGAGCATGCGGTTCATACCCGCAGTGTCGGGGGTTCAAATCCCTCCTCCGCTACCAATAGGAAATTAGTGGCCCGTTGGTCAAGTGGTCTAAGACATCGGCCTTTCAAGCCGGTAACAGGGGTTCGAATCCCCTACGGGTCACCAGAGAATACCCCGCCTACGAGGCGGGTTTTGTTTTTTAATACAGTGACGTAGCCGCTCTTATCCCACCGCTTCGAAAGAAGCGGGGGCATTAGAGCGGGTAGTTATCTGTGATAATTTGTCGGAGAGTCGTAGGAGCCGGGCGCAGATTACCCCAAGATTCCCGGAGAGCCTGCCTTATAATGGATCAGATTGAGATCCGATCTGTTCAGAAAGGGCGGGTGGCGAGGGATGGGTGCTGAGTACGTCTGGCTGCGCCATGGCATCTCTGGTAGGTGGTTTCAGGTCAGGGGCGCTGCCCTGTTTTTGCTCTATGCGGTGCTGGGTGTCGCCGCCGGGCGCTCATTGATCGGAGGTCTCGCTCCCTTTGCAGTGCCCCTGGCGGTGGCAGCGGCCTTCCTGGCAGCGCCCCTGGATTGGGCGGTGGTGGCCGGGTTGATGGTGGGAGTGTTCACCCGCACCGGTACCGCGCCCGCATACGGGCACCCGCTGATCCCGGCGGTGGGGAGCGCCCTGGCGGTGGCAGCGGCCTTCCTACTGGCCAGGTCCTTGCGGGACCGCTGGCCGCGGCCGCTGCTTTCCGGAGCTCTGACTGCCGGTGGCATCAACATCCTGGTCAAGGGCATCTTCCTGCTGTGGCAGGGCCACGAGCCGGCGAGCGCCTTCAGCCTGATCAGCGAATCCGCCCTGGTCAGCCTGTTCACTCCCGTTGCTCTCTACGGGTTTACCGGCGCATCGAGGGTCAAGGAGCGGCAGAAGGAGTTACAGGCACTGCTGGTCCTGGTGTTTGTGATGTGCGGCTTGGGTGATCTGCACATAGGCCCGGCTGCCCTCCAGGAGGTCCTGGCCCGTATCGTGCTGATCACCATAGCCTACGGCTGGGGTGCCGGCTGGGGGGCGGGGGCCGGGGTGATCCTGGGGCTGCTGGGCGGTAATTTACAGATGATCCTGCCCCGGACCGGCTTATATGCCGGCATCGGCTTCTTTGCCGGGGCATTGCAGGGTTTTGGCCGCACGGGGGTGATCGTGGGATTCTTCCTGGCCAGCCTGCTCTTTTCCATCTTTTACGGCGATCCGGCCGCCCTGTCCGGGCACCTGCTGGCCAGCCTGCTGACCGTGGGAGTCTTCTTCCTGGCGTCTCCTTTTCTCAACCACTGGCTGGGCCGGGAGAAGCCTGGGGTTTTGCCGGATCTGCCTTTGGAGGCGGAGATCGGCTTCTCGCAGCGATCCAAATCCACGGAATCCTTTTGCGGCGACAGCTTCGCCGTGGCGCACCAGTCCCCGGGACACCTGCTGCTGACCGTCAGCGATGGGATGGGGGCAGGAGTCAATGCAATGCGCGAAAGCAGGATTGTGGTAAAATTACTGGAACAGATCATGAGTAACGGGATCGGCCCGGAGGCGGCGGCGGGGATCGTCAACACTGCCCTGTACCTTCGGGGCGGCGAGGAGAGCGCTGCCACCATCGACCTGGCTGCGGTCGACCTGGAGGGCCGCTACATAGATCTCTTGAAGGTGGGGGCGCCACCCAGCTTTCTGAAGCGGGGCCACAGCGTCGAGATGATCCGGTCGAGTTGCTGGCCGGCCGGCATCCTGGATAAGGTGGATGCGGAGGTGCACCGCCGCCAGGTACTTCCAGGGGACATCCTGATCATGGCCACCGACGGGGTCACCGAGGTCGAACGGGAGGCGTCCCTGCCGGACAACTGGCTGTATGATTTTCTCAAGAGCTTGTCTCTGGATGACGCCCAGGCGGTGGCCGACCTGGTCCTGAAGCACGCCTTGAAGGCCGCCGGGCTTCAGAACAGGGATGACATGACGGTGCTGGTGGCGCGCTTCGGTGACGGGCAGGAATTGGGGTGAGCGGGAACGCAGGACAATCAGGAACAGGTGTTTATCTCCAGGATCAGATTGTTCAGCACCAGGCACGGGATGTTTGGCCGCGGGATGAAGGTTGTGGTCGGAGTTTCCGGAGGGGCGGACTCGGTGGGCCTGCTTCAGGTTTTATGCCAGCTCGCCCCGGAGTATGACCTGCGACTGCACGTGGTGCACCTCAACCACATGCTGCGACCGGAGGCGGCGGATGATGCCGCATTTGTCCGGCGGCTGGCCCGCCGTTTGAACCTGCCGGTTACTATCGGCTGCGCCCGGGTAGGTGCTATTGCCAGGCGACTCAAGACCGGGATCGAGGAAGCCGGGCGGCTGGCCCGCTACCGGCTGTTTGAGCAGGTGGCGGGCCGGATCGGCGCCCAGCGGATTGCGGTGGGACATCATGAGGGTGACCAGGTGGAGACAGTGCTTTTCAATCTCATGCGAGGCGCTGGACCCGGGGGGCTGGCCGGCATCCCGCCGCGCCGCGGCAGGGTGGTGAGGCCGCTGCTCTGCGCCTCCAGGGAAGAGATTGCAGCTTACTGCCGGGTTGCCGGACTGGAGTGGCGCACTGATGCATCCAACCTCTCTCCGGAGTTCCTGCGCAACAGGATCCGGCACTGTCTGCTGCCACTACTCCGAAAGGAGTTCAACCCCCGTATCGACCAGGCGGTCCTGCGCCTGGCGGAGATCGTGGGGGAGGAGGACCGCTGGATCCGGCGCCATGCGGAATCCTTGCTCAGCCAGTTGCTGGCGGGCAAACGCTTGCGGCAATCCGGGCAGGCAGCATCCGCCCAGGCGTTAATCTCCGGCGTCAAGCCGGTGCCCTCTGGGCGCGCCGAAAAAGTGTGTTTGACCCTGGCCACCTTTGTTTGCTTACCCTTGGCTCTGCGGCGGCGCCTGCTGCTGGCGGCAGTCAGGAGAGCGGGGGGCAGCCTGCGCCACCTGGGGTATCAGAATGTGTCAGATTGCCTGGATTTCCTGACCCGGGGTGGCCCGGGCGGGACGGTACAGTTGCCGGGCGGCGTACGGGTCAGCAAAGACTCCACCTGCTTTACGGTGGTTGTCGTATCAGATGTCAGAGGCCAGAGGTCGGAGATCGGCTTCCTTAATGGTGAGCGAAAGCGAACATCAGTGGCGCCGGGTGCCCTTTGGGCGCGGCGAAAAGGACAGGAACAAGACTCGGAAGCAGAAAGGGAGAGTCTGGCATCCGTTCCCCTGCCGGTGCCTGGCAAGACATCCCTGCCCGGGTTGGGACTGACTATTCGGGCGCGGGTGCTCGACATCGCCCCCGGAACCCTGCGCCTGGCGCGGGGCGGATGCTCATCCCTGCATAGCAGGAATATTATGTCAAGGGATATTGAGAAGAATGCCATTATGGGCGCCTTGGATACCGAAGGCGAGATGGGCCGACCCTGGGATACCGGTGACGACAGCAGGGTCTGCTTCGATTATGACCAGTTGGAAGCTCCTTTGACTGTCAGGACCCGCCGGGAGGGAGACCGCCTCCGGCCTTTCGGAATGCAGGGCGCCAAGAAGCTCAAGAAACTTCTGGGAGAACTCCGTATCCCCGGACGCGATCGCGATAAGATCGCCCTGGTGGTATCCGGTGGAGAGATTATCTGGGTGGTGGGCTGCCGGAGGGCCCAGGTGGCGCCGGTTACCGAACAGACCAGGCATATGTTGATTCTGGAAACTGAGAGACTGTAATTGAGAATAGAGAGGTCAGAGGTTAGAGGTGAAGGCATCAGACCTCCGGCATCTGATTTGCCAGTTCGTAGTCATCGCGGTAAAAAAAATTGAATCCCTTTGAGAAATCATGTTAAAATATAGCGTATGCGTTACGGATCCTATAGCTAGGAGGGTTTTAATGTGGGCCGCCTCCTCAAGAACTTATTGCTCTATCTGGTCATTGTGGTGTTTGCCGTGCTGGCCATCAAGCTGTTCATGCCCCCGCCGAACAACGCAGCGGCCTGGAATTACGACCAGTTTATCACTGCATTGTCGAACGGGAAAATTGCTACAATTTCACTGAAATCGGGAGATGGGAGCTATCATGTAGATGGCATGACCATCGACAATCAGGCTTTTAGCACTGATATCCCATCCAACAACCCGGATTTGCTGAAACTGCTGGATGATAGCGCCAAATCGGGCAAGACGAAAGTGACTTATCCTCCCCCCCAGGCCAATCCCTGGTGGGCGGGATTGCTCTCCACGCTGCTGCCGATCCTACTGATCGTGGGGTTTGTCTTTTTCATGCTCCAACAGACCCAGGGGGGCGGCAACCGGGTGATGCAGTTCGGGCGCAGCCGGGCGCGCCTGCTGGATCCCGAGAAGAAGAAGGTCACCTTCGCTGACGTGGCCGGGGTGGACGAGGCCAAGGAAGAACTGGAGGAGATCGTCGAGTTTTTAAAAGATCCGAAGCGCTACAACGACATGGGCGCCCGGATTCCCAAGGGCGTGCTGCTCTTCGGCCCGCCGGGCACCGGCAAGACCTTGCTGGCGAGGGCGATCGCCGGCGAGGCCGGGGTGCCCTTCTTCAGCATCAGCGGCTCCGATTTCGTGGAGATGTTCGTCGGGGTGGGCGCCGCCAGGGTGCGGGATCTGTTCGAGCAGGCGAAAAAGAACATCCCCTGCATCGTCTTCGTGGACGAGATCGACGC
>PKYJ01000119.1:0-455 GCA_003132605.1 Peptococcaceae bacterium
TCTCCAGCCCCCAGGCGTCGAGGTGGCGGAGCCCGTCCCCGGAGGACCGCAGCCCGCCGAACCGCTCCACCAGCGCGGCCCAGTCCGCGCGCCGTTCCACCCCCGGCCGGGCCATCAGGCAGTGGGAGACGGGCAGCACCAACTCGCCCCGCACCGCCAGATCATAATGCATGGCCAGCAGATCGAGGGTGACCCCCACCGCCCCCTCGCTGGAGTTCTCCACCGGCACTATCCCCTCATCCAGCTCGCCCGAGGCCACCTTACCCAGCACCTGCTCCAGAGAATCGCAGGCACTGCGCTCCCCCTCCCGACCGTCCAGGAACAGCCGCGCCGCCTGCTCAGAGAAGGTGCCCCGCGGCCCCAGATAGCCGATCCGGTATGTTGACTCACTCATTACAGCCCACCTCAATTCAAGATACGGGAATCCCGGTTCCTTCAACTGGGTCTTGGCTTCA
>PKYJ01000119.1:463-3131 GCA_003132605.1 Peptococcaceae bacterium
AGAGCGGGTAGCCATCGGTAAACCGGCCGGTGACGGCGCCCGACAAAAAAACCTCTCGCTCGCTAGGGACGAGAGGCGTTTGCCTGCCGTGTTACCACCCTGATTAGCCCGGATTGAATATTCCAGACTCACTCATCGCCGGGTACGTCACTGCATTAACCTGGTTCCGATACCCTCCCCGTGTAACGCCGGGAGTTTACGGCCCTGCCTACTTGCCGCCAGTGGCGGTTTCAGCCGGCATCTCCGGAGCGAACTTCGGCCGTCCATCTCCCGGAAGCGCTTACAGTCAACGGCGCTCCCTCCCTGGTGGGCTGGGTCCGGCTTACTTTTCTCCTTCACAGATTTTACAGATTTAATTTTAATATAGTATAAGCCGGAACCTGGTAAAATACAACATCAACAAAAGGCAGGGACGCCAACGTGTTGATGGAAACAAAGATCACCAAACTTTCGACCGGATTGCTGGTAGAGAGCGATGGTGCTGATGGTCAAGGCCTACCAGGGGGAGCGCTTCAAACTGCCGGTGGTGGGAGACCTGGCGGAGAATTACACCGGCAAGGGCATGAGCATGTAACGTGTGGCATTGCCGATTGATGCAAGTTTGCCGATGACCGGAATGTCAGGTCATCATCCGGGTCAGCAATTCCACCAGGTGGACGGTGGGGATGAAGAGCAGTTGGGCCAGGTTGGTGCCGAGCAGACGGGTGAACATCATCCAGTAGGTGAGGTTGATCATGTCCCGCTCATCGCGCTGTCCCTGCAGGGCCTGGTCGGTGATCACCGCGGTCACCGGGTCAATTATAAAATTGGACAGTACCGCGGCGATACCGTTGACTATGCCGGACAACAGGCTGGCGGTGGAGCGGTAGGCAGGCAGCAGCGCTCCGGCATAGAGGGCGGCCAGGACCCCGTTCGTCCAGATGGAGACCACCAGAATATGCACCAGGAGCAGGACGAATGGCAGCGGCCTGCTCCGCAAAATCAGGCAGGCTAATGCCGCCAATCTCCGGCGGCGCGGAGAGCGGCGACGGGCGTCGCCGGGGCGGGGCCAGCGAGTGTTCGCTTTAGCGGGCGCGGCGCGGTGCTGCTGGCTGAAGGCAGCGGAAAGCTCCCTGGACAGCCGGGCAATCCGGGACGGGGACAGCAGCAGGAGCAGCAGTTGTGAGACCGAGCCCGTCCGCTCGTAGATGAAGACCGCCCGGTTCATGAAAAAGATGAAGATGGGAGCGATCGCTGCGGCAGCAATGGTGCCGGCGGAAGACGCCAGAATGATCAGGCGGATACCCCCGAGCAGATACTCCAAGTTGGCCTGATGAGCGGCCTGCCCGGCATTGATCGCCCGCTCGACGATCGCGGACAGAAGAGGCGCCTGGACCATATTGGCCACTCCCGCCAAGAGGGCGATCATTTGAAAAAGGGAAAGCGCCGTAATCAGCCGGCGGGTTTTCACTCCCGAGAGGCGCACCGCGTAGAAAAGAGTGTCAGTCAGGTGTATGATGGCAGTCAGCAGCGCCACCAAGTGGATGCGGTCCATCGCTAGCCTCCGAGTTCTCAGACAACCCGGCACTAAAGTGGTACTGGCAACATCCTCGGCAATTTCAAATACCGATAAAGGTAAATGCAACGAAGGCATGCATTAGTACCGGGTGGGTTCAGCATTTCTCTTCTCTTATATGCTTGTACCACCTGTTCTGAGAACTGCAGCAAACCAGACAGGAGATCGGCAGACCAGGGCGGCCTTAGCGGAAATGGGCCATAGAGGGCGGGTCCGGCATCGTGGCAGGTTGGCGCCGGTGCCGGGGGCAGCAAAAAAACCATGGAAAATAGCTGTTGGGGACCGCCACGGCCTATGCTGCGGGCATAAACATGATCGGCAAAAAGGTGGACGCGACTTATCCAGTCTTATCAAATGAGGCTAACAAGACCAGGGTGACAGTCCCCCTAACGGAACCGTCCCCCTGATTGAGTCCAACCAAGCCTGTATGATTACTGCTGCAGACCCACGGTATTCACCGTAGTTAGCCCTGCCTACCTGGATGCTGTCGAAGGATCGCGATAAATGGATACATCCAGGTCAACCGATAGCGGATGCCCTCCGTACGACAGACTGCTGTCCCCGGTAAATTGCCACGCGCCGGCATAAGAAACTCCGGTGTCCGCCGGGCTGAGAACGGACGACGGCAGGTTGTCTTCGGTGTAATGCGCCACCCAGAAGGCGGCGTTCGGAAGCACACCACTGATCTGGTTGGCATTTTTGTTGTTGCAGTAGATCCCGACGCTATACCCCTTGCCTTGAACCTCCCTGGCCCAGGTGGTGACATAGTTCAGGTAATTGCTTGCCAACGGGAACCCAGTTTCGATGTCCAAGTATATAATGGTATTTTGTGGAAAGCCAGCGTAAACTGACAGATTTACGGCTTCATCGGCATCTGCTATTCCGGTCGGGGTGTCCAGGTGCTCGCTGTCGTCCTGACGGCCGACATAGACGGGCAAAAGCCCCCATCCCTGGCCGATCAGAGTCTGCCTCTTATACATGTAACTCGCATCCGAATGGTAGGTGGTCGGTCCGAGATAGAATCCGGTATAACAAAATGGCGAGCCGTTCCACCATGCCTGCATCGCATTATCACCAGGATACGGGGATGCATCAAAACCATAGTAAAAGGCG
>PKYJ01000075.1 GCA_003132605.1 Peptococcaceae bacterium
ATCATCCTGTTTCACGCCGGTGTGGATATTGGTTTGCCCCCGCCGATGCATTGCACTCCCGAGGGGTTGGCCAGGGTCCTGCACCGGTTTCCCGGCGGGCGGATCGTTGCCGCCCACATGGGCGGCTACCGGTGCTGGAAAGGCGTGGCTCGCCACCTGGTCGGGAAGGATGTCTACTTTGATACCTCTTTTTCCTTCGCAGACCTGGGCGCTGCAGGTATGGCCCGGCTGATCCGCGCCCATGGGCCGCACAAGGTGCTTTTCGGTACCGATTCTCCCTGGACCGGCCAGAAGGAGTCAGTGGCAAGTATCCATGGCCTGGACCTGCCGCCGGGCGCCAAGGAGAGCATTCTCTACCGGAACGCTCTCTCCCTGCTGGGGTTTTCAACGAGTCCAGGGGCTTAGCGCCACTTAATTTTTTTGTGGAAGTTTTTCGGAGAAGGAATTTCAGATTTACTGGCGAATAGTTCCCCCTAAGGGATTATACATTCCTGTACATTAAGGGAGGGGGTAACAAGCATGGCCGAGAAGAAGACGTACAAGTTCGATTTCGAGATCAAGCCGGACCTCTGTATGGATTGCGCTACCTGCTGGTTTGTTTGCGAAAATGATGGCGGGAGCGGTGCGGTTTATGTAAAGATGAACGGGACAGCCGAATACGCCATTGACAAGGATATTTGCAGCCGTTGCGCCCGGTGCTTCAGGGCGTGCCCGGTTGATGCCGTGGTGCGGATCAACAAAGCTGAAGAAAGCGCCTGATTATCCTTCATTCATCCCTTTTGCCCTGTCGCCTCCGGCGCTGGGCGTGGATTGAAACGGAGACATGATTCCCTGCGCGCCTGCAGGGAACTTTTTTTAGTTTTAAAAGAATCTACCTTAAATGCCTCGGGCTTGATGCCCGAGGATCAAAATAAAAGATTCTCTTATATTGACAGGCGATGCGGGTCTATGCTAAAGTAAGGTGCAATGTCTGTATGCTTGAGAGGTTCCAGTCTTTTTTTATTTATAAAGCTAATGCCAGGAGGTGGCCAGGTTGCGCGTCGGAGTTACTTTGGCCTGTACCGATTGCAAGAATCGTAACTATACCACGCAGAAGAATAAAAAGAACGACCCGGACCGGATCGAGTTTAAGAAGTTTTGCCCGGTTTGTAAAACTCACACGCTGCATCGCGAGACGAAGTAGCGGATGCCGCTCCCGCTTGCGGAGCGCGGCAAGGACTGCCAAAGGATGTGAAGGTGGCGCGATGGGGAAAAAGGCCAGCACGATTAAGGCGAAGAAGGGCTCCAAGACTCAGGACGATAAGGTGAAAACAGAGGCTGGGCAGGAGAATACTCCGGGAGAGGCGGTATCTGTGGCCCCGAAGCGGATGCTGGGATTTTTGCGTCTGACCAAGGGCGGCGAAAAACCCCAACCGGAAGCGTCCAAGAGAGTTCCGGCAGCACCGGGCAAGGGTAAGGAACCGGTGCGGGGGCCTGCCAATAGGGAGCCTGTGAAGTCCAGGACCCAGTTTTTCCAGGATGCGGTCAAGTTTTTGCAGAGTGCCTGGAGCGAATTGAAAAAAGTGCACTGGCCATCCCGCCAGGAATTGGTGGTCTACACCACAGTGGTGATTGCCTCCGTCTTGGTCGTGGCAGTTCTGATCTGGATTGCGGACTCGGTTATCAGTCAGATCCTGAGCGTTATCCTGTAAGCTGCAGGTACCCTGGTGCTAAAGTAGTTTGGTGCGATGAACGGATGCAGCAAACGGCAGTGCCGGGCGCTGTAGCAATTCCCCGGGGAGGTGGGGACCTGAGGGTCCCTTGTCTTTATGGAAAAGAAATGGTTTGTGATTCACACTTATGCCGGTTATGAAAACAAGGTCAAGGCCAACCTGGAAAAGCGGGTCGAATCCATGAACATGCAGGAGAAGGTCTTTCGTGTCCTGGTGCCTATGGTGGACGAGGTCGAGATCAAGGACGGCAAGCGTAAGGTTATCAAGCGGAAGATCTTTCCCGGCTACGTGCTGGTGGAGATGATCCTCACCGACGACTCCTGGTACGTGGTTCGCAACACGCCCGGCGTTACCGGTTTTGTGGGTTCGGGAAACAAGCCGATCCCGCTGCTGCCGACGGAAGTGCGCGTCATCATGCGCCAGATGGGCCTGGATGAAGCACGCACCAAGATTGACCTGGACCTCGGGGAGAGCGTGCGGGTTATCACCGGCCCCTTCGAGAACTTTATCGGCACCGTTGAGGAGATCTACCCGGAAAAGAGCAAGCTCAGGGTGCTGGTCTCCATGTTCGGGCGGGAGACGCCGGTGGAGTTGGCGCTTACTCAGATCGAAAAATTGGCCTAACATTCGACAAACCACCAACGGCCAACGACTAATTTGACCCACAGGATGCAAATTCCAACGGTCAACGGCCACTTTAATTGAAGGGAAGAGTGAAAAAACAACATGGCCAAGAAGGTTGCAGCCATCATCAAGCTTCAAGTGAATGCAGGTAAGGCCACGCCGGCTCCACCGGTCGGCTCCGCCCTTGGACCCCATGGCCTGAACATCATGCAGTTCTGCAAAGAGTTCAACGAGCGTACTGCCAGCGATGCGGGGCTGGTGATCCCGGTAGAGGTGACCGTCTACGCCGATCGGACATTCAGCTTCATCTGCAAGACCCCGCCGGCCTCCATCCTGTTAAAGAAGGCGTTGGGGATCGAGGCCGCCTCCGGCGAGCCGAACCGGAAAAAGGTCGGTAAGGTAAACCGGGCCAAGGTGCGGGAGATCGCCGAATTCAAAATGCGGGACTTGAACGCCGCTTCGGTGGATGCAGCCATGCGCATGGTCGAAGGTACGGCCCGCAGCATGGGCATCGAAGTCGTCGAATAGTCGGTTCCGGCATAACACGAGATCAGAAACAAGAGGCAATATGTGATGTGAGCAGTGGTGTGCGGGAAGCGGGAAGTGACGGGTGCCCGCGCAGCGGGTGCAAAGGCATTAGCGGAGCTAATGCCAACAAGTATCGAACATCGAGCATCGAAAAAGTGGGAGGAGCAATCCGTTAAACCCCGAGGAGGTAGTAACAATGCCGAAGAGAGGTAAGAAGTACCAGACAGCCCTGGAGAAGTTCAACCGGAACACGATTTACGAACCGCCGGAGGCGTTGCGGCTGGTCAGGGAAGCGGCGCCGGCCAAGTTTGACGAGACTGTGGAGGTCGCCATCAGGTTGGGGATTGACGTCCGACATGCTGACCAGCAGGTGCGCGGGGCGGTAGTGCTCCCGAACGGGACCGGCAAGTCCCGGAAGGTGTTGGTGTTCGCCAAGGGCGACAAGGCTCAGGAGGCTGCGGATGCCGGCGCCGATCACGTGGGCGCCGATGACATGGTGGAGAAGATCCAGGGCGGTTGGATGGATTTTGAAGTAACCGTGGCCACTCCTGACATGATGAGCACGGTGGGCAAGCTGGGCAAACTGCTCGGCCCCCGGGGGCTGATGCCGAACCCCAAGACCGGTACGGTCACCTTTGACATCGGCCGGGCGGTCAAGGAGATCAAGGCCGGGAAGATCGAGTACCGGGCTGACAAGACGGGGATTATCCATGCTCCCATCGGGAAGGTTTCCTTTACACAGGAAAGCCTGGTGGAGAACTTCTATACCCTGATGGATGTGGTGGTCAGGGCAAAACCGGCTGTGTCCAAGGGACAGTATCTCAAGAGCGTGACCATTTCCTCGACCATGGGGCCGGGGATTGGGGTCAGCGGCCAGCGGCCGGCCGTCTAAAAATATTTTACTTTCAAAAGAATATCTGTTATGATTTGTGAGTGACCGGAGACAGCAGGCGCGGGTGCCGGGTGCCCTTTGGGCGTGGCGCGGCTTAATGTGTAAACACCTGCCGAGGTTCAGGGGATGAAGCATTTACGAGCGTGCAATTGCCCTACCGTTCTCCGGGAGGGCAATTTTATTTTAAGGTACGAGGGATACACCCCGCTCGGGAAAATGTCTCCATGAATGTCCCCAATGTGAAAGATTGGGGTTCGCGGTCGGGAAGAAGTAATTGACTAAAAGCCGATGCCGACTTGGGGTGCGAGATTAGGGCAGGTGCCCCTTGCGGGCGCGGTTCGAGGATAATCGAATATCGAACTTCTAACATCGAGGAAGGGAGGTGCGAGATGGCAACAATCGAGAAGAAGAAGCAGTTGGTGGCCGATCTGCAGTCAAAACTGACATCCTCCAAGGTGGCGGTGTTCGCGGATTACCGGGGATTGAACGTGGCTAACGCCACGGCGCTCCGGGTTTCTTTCCGGGAGGCCGGCGCCGAGCTGATAGTCGTTAAAAACACTCTGGCCAAGATTGCCGCCGACCAGGTAGGCATTCATGGGCTGGAGCAACTACTGACGGGGCCGACCATCATCGCTTTCGGTTATGCTGACCAGGTAACACCGTCGAAGCTGTTGAACAGCTTCCTCAGGACTAACCGCAGCATCGAGATCAAAGGCGGCTTGCTGGATGGCCTGGTGATCAGCGCCAGGGACGTCAGGGTATTGGCCGACCTTCCGAGCCGTGAAGTCCTGGTCTCCCAGGTGATGCGCGGTCTGCAAGGCCCCATCGCCGGGCTGCATAGCGTTCTGGCGGGACCAATTCGCAAACTGGCGACGGCCATACAGGCGATACAGGAACAGAAGGCTGCAAGTTGAACACAAAGATCTTTAATAAAGAATACAGGAGGCATATACATGAGCAAGGTAGCAGAGATTATTGAAAGCGTCAAAGGTATGACAGTGCTGGAGTTAGCTGGACTGGTGAAGGCCCTCGAAGAAGAGTTCGGGGTCAGCGCAGCCGCTCCGGTTGCCATGGCGGCAGCTCCGTCAGCAGCGTTGGATGCGCCCATCGAAGAGGAACAGACAGAATTCGACGTCATCCTCAAGACCATCGGTGACAAGAAGATCAATGTTATCAAGGTGGTGCGGGAAATCACCGGCCTGGGCCTCAAGGAGGCCAAGGACCTGGTTGACAGTGCCCCGAAGAGTGTCAAAGAAAAGGTGAACAAGGAAGAGGCCGAGGCCATCAAGGCGAAACTGGTCGAAAACGGCGCCGAAGCGGAGATTAAATAACGGCCTTAATGCGCTCCAGGGGCACATTAAGGCAGGAAAACGGTTCAATGAGCTGCGGGAAACCCCTTGCGATTCGTAGCAGTGGGTTTCTTTGCCTTTTTCATACAGTTTTACTTGACAACGATTGGCCGATATGCTAACATTTTTAATTGTCTATTGTCAGGCTATATAATTAATGCTAAGTAATCTTTATAATGGAGGGAAAAGGATTTTACGGTAGCCCAATGTGTGTTCAACTGTGGTTAGCCGTTAGAAAAAGTATTGTTATCGAGATTCCTGCATGCAATTCATGCAAATTTCCAACGACCGACGACTCAAGACCAAAGACCAGAATGAGGTGAGGGATGACGTTATGGCTTATCCGTATGCGGTTCAGTCGGGGAAGCACCAGCGTTACAGCTACGGGCGGATCCGCGAAGTTTTGGAAATACCCAACCTGATCGAGATCCAGCAACAATCCTACGAGTGGTTCCTCAGTTCCGGCCTGCGCGATCTGTTTAAGGATGTCTCTCCAATTCAGGACTTTACCGGAAATTTAATGCTGGAATTTGTCGATTACGCTCTGGGTGATCCCAAATACTCCGTGGATGAGTGCAAGGAACGGGATGTGACCTTTGCGGCGCCCCTGAGGGTGAAGGTGCGTTTGACCAATAAGGAAACAGGGGAGATCAAGGAACAGGATGTGTTCATGGGTGATTTTCCCCTGATGACCGAGAAGGGAACCTTCATTATTAATGGCGCGGAGCGGGTGGTTGTCAGCCAACTCGTGCGCTCGCCCGGTGTCTACTATCATTCGGGCAGCGACGCCGCCGGTAAGAAGACTTACAGCGCCACGGTCATCCCCAACCGGGGGGCCTGGCTGGAGCTAGAGACTGACACCCACGACGTGGCTTACGTGCGGATCGACCGCACCCGCAAGCTGCCGGTGAGCGTGCTGATCCGCGCCCTGGGCTACACCACCAACGAACAGATCCTGGAACTTTACGACCAGGACGAATTTCTGAAGATTACCCTGGAGCGGGATACATGCCAGAACCGGGAGGAGGCCCTGGTGGAGATTTACAAGCGGTTGCGCCCCGGCGAGCCGCCGACCATCGACAGCGCCCGGGCGTTGCTGGAGGGCCTGTTCCTGGACCCGCGCCGCTACGACATGGGCAATGTCGGCCGCTATAAGCTGAACAAGAAGCTGAAGCTCGACCCGACCTATACCGGGCGGTGCCTCCGCAAGGAGGACATCCTGTCGGTGGTGGGCTATTTCCTGAAGCTGATGCACGGCGAAGGGAACATCGACGATATCGACCACCTGGGCAACCGGCGGGTGCGCTCGGTGGGAGAGCTGTTGCAGAACCAGTTCCGGATCGGGCTCGCCCGGATGGAGCGGGTCGTCCGGGAACGCATGACCATCCAGGATGTGGAGGCCATCACCCCCCAGGCGCTGATCAACATCCGCCCGGTGGTGGCGGCAATTAAAGAATTCTTTGGCAGCAGCCAGTTGTCGCAGTTCATGGATCAGACCAACCCGCTGGCCGAGTTGACCCACAAGCGGCGCCTGAGCGCCCTCGGCCCCGGCGGCCTTAGCCGTGAGAGAGCGGGTTTCGAGGTACGTGACGTGCACCACTCCCACTACGGCCGGATGTGCCCGATCGAGACCCCTGAAGGACCGAACATCGGCCTGATCGGGTCATTGAGCACCTTTGCCCGGATCAATCAGTACGGCTTCATCGAGACCCCATACCGGAGGGTCGACAAGGAGCATGGGATCGTCACCGAGGAGATCGTCTACCTGACCGCCGACGAGGAGGAGGAATATATCATCGCCCAGGCGAACACCCCCCTCGACGGGGGCGGACGCTTCCTGAACCCCAGAGTCGACAGCCGGCACGGGGCGGATGTTTTGGTCGGCCCCTCGAGCCAGGTGGACTACATGGACGTCTCCCCGAAACAGGTGGTCAGCATTGCTGCCGCTCTGATTCCTTTCCTGGAGCACGACGACGCCAACCGCGCNNTGATGCGCACCGAGGCTCCCCTGGTGGGAACCGGGATCGAGCACCGGGTTGCCCAGGACTCCGGAGTGGTAGTCAGGGCACGGCACGACGGCACGGTGGCCCGGGTGACCGCGGACGAGATCCAAGTCAAGCGCAGTGGCAAGCATGATCTGGACAAGTACACCCTGCTCAAATTCTCGCGCTCCAACCAGGGAACCTGCCTCAA
>PKYJ01000095.1 GCA_003132605.1 Peptococcaceae bacterium
GGCTTTCGCAGCGTCAACGTGGCTCTGCGCAAAGAGCTTGACCTCTACGCCAACGTGCGGCCGGCAAAAAGTCTACCGGGTGTGAAGACCCGCTACGAGGGCGTGGACATCCTGTTGGTCCGGGAGAACACCGAGGACTTCTATGCCGGTATCGAGCACATGGTGGGCAGGGATGCCGCCGAGAGCATCAAGATCATCACCCGCTTCGGTTCATCCAGGATCGTTCGCTTTGCCTTTGAGCTGGCCCGGAGAGAGGGGCGCCACAAGGTAGCCGCCGTTCACAAAGCCAACATCATGAAGTACACCGATGGGCTGTTCCTGGATGTGTCCCGGGAGATCGCCAGGGAGTATCCGGACATCGCCTTTGAGGACCGGATCGTCGATGCCTGCTGCATGAAGCTCGTCCAGAGCCCCGAGGACTTCGACGTCCTGGTCCTGCCCAATCTATACGGGGATATTGTCTCCGACCTCTGCGCCGGTCTGATCGGAGGCCTTGGCGTGGCCCCCGGCGCCAACATCGGCGAACAGTGCGCCGTCTTCGAGCCCGTCCACGGGAGCGCCCCCAAGTACACCGGAATGGACAAGGTCAACCCCCTGGCCACCATCCTGTCTGGTGTCATGATGCTCAAGCATCTGGGCGAGCATGAGGCTGCCGCCCGCATCACGAAAGCCGTGGAAACAGTATTAAGCGAGGGCCGGCATCTCACCTACGACCTCGGGGGAACCGCCAAATCGTCGGAGATGGCCGCGGCGATAGCCGAAAAGCTGTAGTAATCAGGGGCCGGAAGATGTATGCGAGACCGGATCAAGAAATCAGAGATTGGATAGAGTATATTGATGTGTGAAACACTGTATACTAATGCCGCAACTGCAACAGCAAGCCTCGGCGGGAAGGCGATCGGCGGATGTTCCTGCGTCGGGGTGGGCATGCATCTCAACAAGAGCCGGCCAAGAAGAGCAGGTCGGCATCAGATCGAAGAATTACATAACAACAGTTGGGAGATGCAGCCGGTGCGAATTCTGATGCTTTCCTGGGAGTTTCCTCCTCGTAGCGTGGGCGGCCTCGCCCAGCACGTCTACGATCTGGCCACGGCCCTGGTGCAGGCCGGGGAAGAGGTGCACCTGATCACCTGCGCCGCTGACAAGGCTCAGGCGCGGGAAGTCGTCAACGGCATCCACGTCTACCGGGTCAACCCCTATAACCTCTCGGCCCCGGATTTCCTGACCTGGGTCCTGCAGTTCAATCTGAGCATGGTGGAGTATGGGATTTCCCTGGTCGACTCCCTGGCCGAGATCGACCTGGTGCACGCCCATGACTGGCTGGTGGCCTATGCCGGCAGGGCTCTGAAGCATGCCTACAAGGTTCCCCTGATCGCCACCATCCACGCCACCGAGTACGGGCGCAACCAGGGCCTGCACAACGACCTGCAGCGCTATATCAGCGACGTGGAGTGGTGGCTGGTATTCGAGGCGTGGCGGGTGATCGTCTGCAGCCACTACATGGAAAAGGAACTGCAGCGGGTATTCCAGGCGCCCCTGGATAAGCTGCGCGTTGTTCCCAACGGTGTGGACATGAAGCGTTACCAGCAGGCCGGTCACGAACTGTCCAGGTCAGCCTTCGCCGCACCGGACGAGAGGATCGTCCTGTTCGTGGGGCGCCTGGTGCAGGAAAAAGGGGTGCACCTGCTGATCGATGTGGTTCCGAAGATCCTTCATTATTACTCCAGTGCCAAGTTCGTCATCGCCGGGCGCGGGCCGGCGGAGGATTATTTGAGAAACAAGGCGGTGGATATGGGCATCGCCAGCCGCATCTATTTCACCGGATATATCGACGACCGGACCAGGGATTTCCTCTACCGGGAGGCGGATGTGGCGGTCTTCCCCAGCCTCTATGAACCCTTCGGGATGGTGGTCCTGGAGGCCATGGCAGCCATGACCCCGGTGGTGGTGGCGGATGTGGGCGGCCTGTCGGAGATCGTCGTCCATGAGGGGAACGGGCTGAAGTTCTACGCCGGAAACCCCAACTCCCTGGCGGATAACGTCCTGCGCCTGCTTCACGAACCGGACCTGGCGGCCCGCCTGGCGGCGACCGCCAAGCAGGAGATCTCCAAACTCTATACCTGGCAGGAGATCGCCAGGCAGACGCAACTGGTCTATGCCGAGGTCAAGGATGACTATGAGGCCAGTGCCTGGAAGACGGACTCCTGGTTGTGCGACATCGACAGGTTGAAACAGAGCCGGGCCGCTGTCAGCGGCATCGGAAGATATTATGGTGAGATGGGTGAAGTGCGGGGTTATCCGCACCTGCCAGGGCGGGCACCCGCTCTCATCGCTGAAGATGGAGGCTGCCGGCAAGACAGCAGCGTCGAGCACTGATATGAGAGATGTGAGGTTAGGAGTGAGAGGTGAGAGGCGGGGGCATTAGAGCGGGTAGTCATCTGCGGTTAACAGATCGTAAGGCAATCAAGGCTCGAAAGGAGCCTTTTTTAATTTTATTTTAACGCAAAGGATTGGTTCTTTAACATCATTTTAATATGCATCGAGACTACAATATAAAGAAAACTTGGCTTACGCCAAGCGTAAGCGCAGGCGGAAGCCTTAGTTGCACTTAGGGGGAAATTGCTATTGCTCCGCAAGCTCAGCAATTGGATTCGCAATTTTCCAGGGACGTACCCGCACTTTTCCCAATAGAAGTAATTGATTCCGCCAGCAACAAGGTAGCCAACCAGGCCTCGATTTCATGAAAGGAGGCTCTTGCGCATGGTCTTGCCGAAAGCGATCAACAAGCTCTTCGATGACAGTTTACGGAGCTCCGACACCACCATCCTGATTTCCCGCTTTGCAGAACCCAAACACCACTACCAGGATAACCCGCGTATATTTTACAGCGATGACCTGGGGATCAAGATTCTTTCCCCGGAGGGATGGACCATTACTGCGGATGATGAGAAGGACGCCGGAGGCAACAGGGAAACCTCCTCGACAAAAACACATTCCATCTCGATTCTGCTGAATAAAGAAACCCTTTTTCGCCCCAAGATAAGCCTGATCCTTGAAAATGTCGGGGACGTGAACTTTATGGACTATTTTCACCACCGGCTAAATTCTCTGAGGAGGGGTGGGATCCAAGTCGTCAAGTTTCATATCGACGAGAACTTCCAGATCGTCACCTTTCAATTGTTGCAGACTACTGCCAGAGGTACCCGGCTCTTCGGGCTGCAAAAATATTTTCTTCGTACAGGAAAGGTGTATACTATCGCAGTGAGCGATTTAAATCCTGAGTATATAGAAAAAGAGCCCAAGCTCGTGCGCGATATCACGCAGGTCATCCAATCATTTGCTTTTGTCGAATTTATCTAAGGCGTCCGGTTTGAGGAGGCTTTAGCAATTGGAAACAACATCGCCTGTCAATGATCAGTATAAGGAAGTTCCCCGCCTCGCCCCGCTGGATGTTTACGAAGCCCTCGGCACATCCCAGCAGGGGCTGACGGCGGCAGAGGTAGCCAGGCACAGGGAGCAATCCGGTTGGAACCGGCTTCAGAAAGGGAAAAGCAGTTCCCTCTGGGCGCGCTTCTTTGTCCAGTTTAAAGATCTCTTTGCTGTTATCCTGCTGGTGGCGGCAGCGATCACCTTTGTCACCTACCTTCTGGGTGGACTAGATCCCAGCGACCTTCGTCTTGCGCTCGCCATCCTGGGGGTTGTCCTCCTCAATGCCACAATCGGATTTATTCAGGAGTACCGTGCCGAGCGAGCGACCGAGGCCTTGAACAAGCTGGTGCCCGCCAAGGCAAAGGTCTACCGGGACGGACAAGAAGTCGAAGTGGACACGGGCGAACTGGTCCCGGGCGATGTGCTGCTGCTCGAAGAGGGTGACAATATCCCTGCTGATGCGCGCCTCGTCCAGGCCTTCGAGATCTCCACCAACAACATCACGCTGACCGGGGAATCAGACCCGGTGCGCAAGACGGCAACCGCTGTCCTGGAAGAGGAATTGGGCTGGCTCGAAATACCCAACCTGGTTTTTATGGGGACTTCTGTGGCTTCAGGATCCGGCATCGCAGTCGTTTTTTCGGTAGGGGAACAGACGCAGTTCGGCAAGATCTTTAAATTGACTGCAGGGGTTACGGATGCCCTCAGTCCCTTGCAGAGGGAAGTCGCGGTAATGGCGAGGTTTGTTGCCCGCGCCGCCCTCGTCCTCGGCGCTGTCTTATTTTTCCTGGGGCGGTTCCTGGGGTTGGCCTGGCTTGACGACTTCCTGTTCGCCCTGGGGGTGATGGTCGCTCTGGTTCCGGAAGGTCTGCCGGCAACCATGTCCGTCTCGCTGGCCGTCGGTGTACAGCGCATGGCCAAGCGCAATGCGCTGATCAAACGCCTCTCGGCAGTAGAAACGCTCGGATCGGCAAACCTCGCCATTACCGCGACT
>PKYJ01000046.1:0-2641 GCA_003132605.1 Peptococcaceae bacterium
CCCCACTGAAGCCAAGAACTCGTTGAACACTATTAGTCCCGTCAATAATTGCAGACAAGCTTTTTACTCTTCTTCCGGTACCGGCTGCGACCAGGGGAAACTGCGGATGTCCTCCAGCCAACTGTTCAGTTCGGCGATCTCCATGGCCACCGCTGAAGGAGCCGGCCCCCCGGGCAGGTCGCGCCGGGCGACGCAGGCCTCGATAGAAATGTATTCGTAGACGTCGGAGTCGAAGGCCGGCGAGAATGTATTATACTCCTTGAGGGACAGGTCCTCCAGGCGCTTCCCCTTGCTGATACAGTATAGCACCACTTGCCCGGCGATGCGGTGGGCGTCCCGGAAGCTGACATCGTGCCAGGCCAGGTAGTCCGCCAGTTCGGTGGCGTTGGTGAAATCCTGGCCGGCGGCCGCCCGCATGCGCTCTTCATTCGCCTGCAGCGTCTCCACCAGCGGGATCAGGATGCCCAGGCAGCCCCGCACCGTATCGACAGTGTCGAAGACCGCCTCCTTGTCCTCCTGGAGGTCTTTGTTGTAGGCCAGCGGCAGCCCCTTCAGGACGGTCAGGATGCCCGTCAGGTGGCCATACACCCGGCCGGTCTTGCCCCGCACCAGCTCCGGGACGTCCGGGTTCTTCTTCTGGGGCATGATGCTGCTCCCGGTGGTGTAGGCGTCATCTAAGGCAACGAAGCCGAACTCGCTGCTCGACCAGAGGATCAGTTCCTCGGCGAAGCGGCTCAGGTGGGTCATAATCAGAGAGGCGGCAAAGATGAACTCCGCCACGAAGTCCCGGTCGGAGACGGCGTCCAGGGTGTTGTCGGCAATGTCCCGAAAGCCGAGCTTTCGGGCGGTGTAGGGGCGATCGATAGGAAAGGTCGTCCCGGCCAGCGCCCCCGCCCCCAGCGGGCAGACGTCGGTGCGCTTGTAGCAATCCCGCAGGCGGGCATAATCCCGGCGCAGCATCTCGCAGTAAGCCAGCAGGTGATGGGCGAAGGTGATGGGCTGCGCCCGCTGCAGGTGGGTATAACCGGGCATGATCGTCTCCTTGTTCTCCCGGGCGCGCTGCACCAACGCTCCGATCAGGCCCAGCAGCAGGTTGCCCAGGGATTCGATCTCATCCTTGAGGTAGAGGCGCAGGTCGGTGGCCACCTGGTCGTTGCGGCTGCGGGACGTGTGCAGCTTCTTCCCGGCCTCTCCGATCCGCTCCACCAGGCAGGCCTCGATGAAGGAGTGGATGTCCTCCGCCCCGGGGTCGAACTCCAGCGTCCCCTTTTCAATGTCGTCACGGATCTGCTCCAGTCCCCCGACGATCTCCTCCGCCTCATCCAGGTCGATGATCCCCTGGCGCCCCAGCATCCGGGCGTGGGCGATCGACCCCCTGATGTCCTGCCGCCACAACCGCGCATCAAAAGAGAGGGAGTTCAGGAACTCCTCCGCCTCCCCCGCCATCTCTTTTTCAAACCTGCCGCCCCAGAGCTTGTTCAATCCGGGCCCTCCCCTAGATTCAGATCATCTCTTTACTTGTTCTACAGATACGCAAGGATTTCCTCGTATGATGAATCTCCATAAATGATCTCTCGCCTCTCCGGCATAGTCGATATTGATCCTCGGAGTGGCGAGAATGTCTTGGTCAGAAACGCTTGTCCCGTCGTCGAGCAGATAGAGGCAACCGGAGCACAGGTTTGACCCGTATTGCCTCATGGTGATCTCCATCGCCTGGCACAGCCGGCCCGGCCCGCCAGTCAATTTAGACAGGTGACCCGGCCCGATATCGGCAATCTTACGCCGCCTTGCCATCAACTCCAGGCCTGCAACCGGCTCCAGCGCCCTGACCAGCACCACCTCGGGCCTGCCCGGCGCCTGGGTGACAATATTGAAACAGTTGTACATGCCATAGATCCGGAAGACATAGGCATAACCTCCCGGACCATACTGGATCTCAGTGCGCTCGCTGCGCCGGTTGTTATATGAATGGGCGGCCCGGTCATCCGGCCCGATATAGGCCTCCACCTCGACGATCCGCCCCGCAGTCACCCCGTCCGGAGACTCGTGCACCAACAGCTTGCCCAGCAGTTCGCGGGCCACCGCCAGCGTATCCCCCTGGTAAAACTCCGGCTGCAACCTGTTCACGCGCACTTCAGCCTTTCCTGGTCTGGCAGCATGCCTCTTACATCACTATATCACCGGGTCCCTGCACTGGTCTAGTTAATCATCCGTCGCCAAAGTATCCACCGCATCCGGGCTTATGCCCGGCCTGAAAGAATGCGGCGCACAGGTGGCTAGCGGCTCCCCGGCCTGGCCAGGGTTTTCACGATGTCGGCAATGCCGATGATCCCGACGACAGCGCCGTTTTCCAGCACCGGAATCCGTTTGATGTCATGGTCCACCATCAGGGCGGCCACCTCTTCAATTTCCGCATCTCCACCGACCGTGATCACCTCAGAGGTCATTATTTCAGAGGTCTTGGTGGCGGCAAGCTTTTTGAAGTCCTCCCGGTATCTGGCCACACCGCTGTAGTAGATGATGGCGCCCAGTATATTGAAGAAGCCTGGGGTTCTGGGGCTCGTCTCCTTGTGGATCAGGTCCGCATCGGAGACAATCCCCACCATCTTCCCCTCTTTATTGATTACGGGCGCTCCTGAAA
>PKYJ01000046.1:2655-6333 GCA_003132605.1 Peptococcaceae bacterium
CACAGCAATCACCTCATCTTAGATTATCTTTCAAAATGGATTTTAATACAATGAAACTCAGCAAAAGGTTACAGCCGTTAGGGGTTCAAACTACGCACATAGTCGGCGAACATTTTCGCCCCGAAGACATAACGACCACGGTCCACCTTCTCAACAATACCCTCATCCATGAGAACATCCATGACTACAAAAGTCTTGCCGGTACGGCGGGGTGAGGTCAGAATCAGGTTTTCCCCCCGCTGCAGTCTGTTCACCAGGGACCGGACCAGTTCTTCCCGCCCCACCAATTCTCTGCCCGGCACTATGTTGCCGACAGGAAACCCCACATCCATAACCACCCTTACGCCAATTTTGGTCACATTATATTAACTATTTTGGCATATAGCAAGGACTTATGGCCACACTTATTGAAGAATGTATCGCAAACCCGGCCTCTTATTTTTTAGGTTGGCGCAGTGTCAACTCTTTAACTATCCTGAGAATAGGTTTGTATGTGACAGCGAGAACCGTCCCCGGTGTCATAAATTTAGTGTTGACAAATACTGGTTGCCAGGTTTCAGGATCGGGCGTCGTCCGGTCAAGGCCTCACACTGCTTGAAATTTGAGTTTTTTTGTGAAGGATGAGGAAGATGTCGCCAACCATCACCTATGAGGTGGGGAATTCGCTGTACATCAACATTACCAACCGCTGCACCAATCGCTGCTCTTTTTGCATTAGAAACAACCGGGACGGTGTCGGCAGCGGAACCAATCTCTGGCTCGAACAGGAACCAACCGTCGCTCAGGTTGTTGCAGACATCCGGAAATGGGATATTTCCAAGTATAAGGAATTTGTTTTCTGTGGCTTCGGGGAGCCCATGACCCGTGTTTACGATGTTATTGAAATATGCAAGCAACTGAAGCAGCAATTTGATAAGCCTATCCGCATCAACACCAACGGCCAGGCCAACCTGATCTGCGGCGAAGACATCACTCCCCAGTTGGCGGGGTTGGTGGATTCTATTTCCATCAGCATGAATGCGAAGAACAAAAATGAGTATCAGGCATTATGCCGATCCCGTTATGGGGAGGCAGCTTTTGAAGCCATGCTGGATTTTGCCGTCAGATGCAAGAAGTATATCCCCAAAGTGGTCTTGTCCGTAGTTGATTTCCTCTCTGAGGACGACATCGCTGCCTGCAGGAAAATTGCGAATCAAATTGCGGAGCATTGCAAGGCAATGCGAAACAATAGCAATTTCCCCCAAATTGCGCAGGATATCGGCGTGGATTTCCGAGTCAGACATTTCGTGCCCTAAAGAGGCCATACTCAGTTTGCGATGATGTCGTCGATGCGGTACCGATTGTCTGTTCCGGCTGTTCTCTGTTATGAAACCTCTATAATCACGCCGGTAAAAAATACTCCCTGCAGGGAGTTTGAACGCCATTTCTAAAGTTCGACCGGACAATGTCAAAAAGTGTCCACCCAGCAAACGTGGTGCTATTACAATGCACAGTTGCTTTCATAGTCACCCATTGTATTCCAGATCAACTCATGCAGGTAGGTTCTTCCGCTTTCCTGCAGCAACGACAGCAGCATCAGGGTGGCTCTGGCGTCTTCCACCGCCCGGTGTGCCTGCAGGGTTTCGATCCCGTGCCAGGAGAGCAGGTTCTGCAGGCCTCTGCTCTGGAAGCCCTTCGCTCTCCAATCAACGCCGCTCATGGAGCAATACCACGGCTTCATTCCAGCAGTTGGAAACAGGGGCACGACGAAACGCTCATCAAAAGCAGCATTATGTGCAATTAGGAGTTCCGTCCGGAACAGGATATCCTCTACCCGCATAACATCGATACACATGCCTCGTAAATGATCCATAGTCAACCCATGGACGCATAAGGCGCCTGGATGAATCGCACAGCCAGGCTCCCTCAGTCCCGCATACTCTTCGATGATCCCCAATACCTGACCGCTCTGCCGCTCGAAGGCGAATAAAACCAGGCCAATCTCTACAACCTCATCCGTCGCGCTGAAGCCTGTAGTTTCTACGTCCACAACGCAACCGAGCGTTGCCATGTTTTTAGTCCCCTCTCCCAGGAAACCCTAGCTGCTTTTTCAACCATTTTAACATAGATCAACATTTTCCTGCATTTTCTACAGGGTTTTTAGCAACATGAGCACACGATCCCACAGATGCGTCTCCATGAATCTACCCGGCCAATTCTTTGCCGAGAGCAAAGGCCTTTTCCAACAGATCCTGATTGTTCTTCACCGCTCCGGCCTCATTATTGCCGCCGCCGCCCACGATCCCTTTCACATCCACCCCGAACAGGTGGCTGAGGATCTGGCCGAACGACTCCAACATTTTCCGGTAACCGGCCTCATCGCCGGATCCGGATGAGAAGACCAGGGCGACCTTCTTCCCGGGGGGCACCGGGCTGGGTTTACCGGGGTTGAAGAAGGCATAGAGCCGGTTCACGAACAATATGGTCTGGGCGGACAGATACCCCATGTAGATGGGTGTGCCGATCACGATACCGTCGGATGCGATCAGGTCGGCATAGATAGGGGTCATATCGTCCTCCTGCCGGCAGCGATCATGGGTCTTACAGTAGTTGCAGGCCTGACACCCTCTGATATTCAGTTCGTTGAGCCTGTAGACCTTAGTTTCCGCTCCTGCCTCCGCCGCCCCGGCGAGGATCCTCTCCACCAGCGTGTCCGTATTGCCTCCCTTGCGCGGGCTTCCCTCAATGCCGATGACTCTCATTTGCCATGTTCCTCTCCGTTAAAAGTAATATGTGTAGCACCTTTTCATTTTTGACGATGGTATGTGGTCCCTTGAGTCCGCCTGTCCCCACTGCGCCAATAAGCCGTTATGTGGCCAATGCCCGGAGAAAGACGATCGCCCCTAAATTAAATCTAGTTATATATTCCGTATAATCACACAAGCCATGCAGCCATTCGTGGTGGCATGTTTAAAGGGCGGACATATCGGTCCGCCCTGTTACTTGGTCAACAGCTCGAAGCTTGCGGGGTTGTGATCTGGGCGCTGACTGTCCCCGACGTCAACAGAACGATCACATATCCACTTTCCTAAGCCAGGGCATCATCGACCGCAGTTTTTTCCCGACAACTTCTATCATGTGGTTTGCTTCTTTTTTCTGTATCGCGTTAAACACGGGGCGTCCGACCAAGTTTTCAAGCAGCCACTCACGGGCAAAACTTCCGTTCTGGATCTCTTCAAGAATACGCTTCATCTCTGCACGGGTTTCTTTGGTGATGATGCGTTTACCCCTGGTAATATCACCATATTCAGCAGTATCGCTGATTGAATAACGCATCCAACTGATACCGCCCTCATAGATCAGGTCGACGATCAGCTTCAACTCGTGGAGGCATTCGAAGTAGGCGCTCTCCGGCTGGTAGCCGGCCTCCACCAGAGTATCGAAACCAGCCCTGATCAGTTCGGTGATTCCGCCGCAGAGCACCACCTGTTCCCCGAACAGGTCAGTCTCGGTCTCCTCCTTGAAGGTGGTATCCAGCACGCCGGCTTTTGTGGAGCCGATCCCCTTGGCATAGGCCAGGGCAATCTCCTTAGCCTTGCCGGAGCAATCCTGATGCACTGCGACCAGCGACGGCACCCCGACTCCCTCCTCGTACATGCGGCGCACCAGGTGGCCAGGGCTCTTGGGCGCCACCATGAA
>PKYJ01000051.1 GCA_003132605.1 Peptococcaceae bacterium
GGCCGGGTGATTGCAGTGTTCGGTTGCGGCGGTGACCGCGACACCGGCAAGAGGCCGCTGATGGGCAAGATCTCGGGTCAGCTCTCTGACATCTCCATCCTGACCTCCGACAACCCCAGGAGCGAGGAGCCCCTGAGCATCATCAGGCAGATCGAGGCCGGGATCGGGGAGCTTCCGGATGTTCGCTACGAGGTGATCCCCGACCGCCGGGAGGCGATCGGGCGCGCCCTGCAGTGCGCCCGATCGGGTGACTTCGTGGTGATCGCCGGCAAGGGGCACGAAACCTACCAGATCATCGGCGACCAGGTGCTGGACTTCGATGATTACCAGGTAGCATTCAAGATGTTGGAAGCCAGGGGTCATATCTGATGTGAGAAGTAAGTAGGATTTGGAGGAGCAGTTTACTTTGATGGAACCGATCAGCATCGGGCAGGTAGCAGCCGCCATGAATGGCCGCCTGTTGCAAGGCAATCCGGAAACGGTGGTTTCCGGCATCGCCATCGATAGCAGGGGCGTCAGTCCGGGACAGCTTTTTTTTGCTTTTCCGGGCAGTAGGGTGGACGGGCACCGGTTCGTCGGGGATGCCCTGAGCCGGGGAGCGGCGGCGGTGATCTCCAGGCAGGTTTCGATAGATTCCGGCCAGCCGCTGATCATGGTGGAGGATACGCTGCATGCCCTGCAGGCCCTGGCCGGCTATTACCGGGGGCTGTTCCCGGCGCTGGTGGTGGCGGTGACAGGCAGTACAGGCAAGACAACCACCAAGGACCTGATCACCGGGGTGCTGGCGGTCGGCATGCGGGTGTTGAAGACTGAGGGCAACCAGAACAACGAGATCGGTCTCCCCCTGACCTTGATGCATATGAATCGCCATTATGGCGCTGTTGTCCTGGAGATGGCCATGCGGGGGCGGGGGGAGATTGCCGCTCTGTGCCGGATCAGCCAGCCCCGTGTAGGCGTTATCACCAATATTGGTATGACCCACCTGGAGCTGTTGGGGTCGCAGCAGGCGATCGCCGAGACCAAGGGCGAACTGTTGGAAGCCCTGCCTCTTAATGGGTGTGCCGTCTTGAACGGGGATGACCCCTGGCAGCGGCAGTTGACAAACAAGCGCAGGTCTGAAGTGCTTTTCTACGGACTGGACGGCGACGCCGGGCCCGGAGTGGCGGTGAGCGCCCGGAATATTGTGCTGCATGGGCTGCAGGGAACCGAGTTTCTGCTGCGCACGCCGCTGGGAGAGGCGCCTTGCCGGTTGCCCCTACCGGGCTGCCATAACATCTATAACGCCCTGGCGGCAGCGGGGGTGGGCTCCTGGCTCGGCCTGCAGCCGGCGCAGATTGCCCGCGGCCTGGCGAGCGTGTCTCTCACGGGGATGCGCCAGGAGATCAAGAAGGGGATCAGGGGCAGTACGATCATCGACGATACCTATAATGCCAGTCCGGCCTCGGTCAAGGCTGCGCTGCGGCTGCTGGCCGACGTGACTGACCGGGGGCGGGCAATCGCGGTGCTCGGCAACATGTATGAGTTGGGACCGGAGACGGTGTCCGGACACCGTGCGGTGGGCGAATATGCTGCCGCCTTGCAGATCGACTACCTAATCACTGTCGGAGACCTGGCCGTAGAAATTGCCCGGGGAGCCAGCGATGCGGGCCTGCCTGATGCCCGGATCGGCGTTTTTGATGATAACCGGAATGTGATAGCGTTTATGAAGGACTTCGTCAGTAGTGGGGACTTGGTCCTGGTAAAAGGTTCCAGGGCTGCCCGAATGGAAGAGATCGTGGCGCCCCTGAGCGAGGGTGGTTTGAAGTGAGTGAGATGACAGGGATGGGTGTCGCCCTCGGGATAGGCCTGCCCGGCGCAGTGTGGAGCAATTCTCCGGAATTGCAGGTAGCGGCTGCTTTCGGGATCGGTCTGCTGATCACCCTGCTGCTGGGGCCGGTGCTGATACCCCTGCTGTACCGCCTGAAGTTCGGGCAGGATGTGCGCAGCGACGGTCCCAGGTCTCACCTGAAAAAGCAGGGCACTGCCACCATGGGCGGCCTGCTGATCATCGGAGGCGCCGGCGTTGCCAGCCTGCTGATTGCCGGCCACGCCTGGGAAAACCTGCTGCTGGTGGGGATCATGATCGGATGCGGGCTGTTGGGCTTTGCCGATGATTTTGTAAAAATTGTCTTGAAGCGGTCGCTCGGCGTCAAGGCTCGCACCAAGCTCCTGGTGCAAGTGCTGCTGGGGCTGCTGCTAGCCTGGGCGGCGCTCGCCCTGCATCCGGATACCACCGTGCTGATTCCGTATACCGGTTTGAGGTTTCCCCTGAACACTTACGGTTACTGTATCCTGGTAGTGTTTATCATGGTTGCCTCTACCAATGCCGTCAACCTGACCGACGGGCTCGACGGCCTGGCCAGCGGACTGGTGCTGGTAGCAGCGATTACCTTCGTACTGTTCGCCTGGATGACCGGGCAATACAGCGCAGCAGTCTTTGCCGGGGCGCTTGGGGGCGGTTGCCTGGGGTTTCTGCGCTTCAACCACTACCCGGCCCGGGTCTTCATGGGGGACACCGGTTCCCTGGCCCTGGGGGGCGCCCTGGCAGCCCTGGCCGTGCTGACGCATACGGAGCTGCTGCTGCTGATCCTGGGCGGTGTCTTCGCGCTGGAGACCCTATCCGTGATTATCCAGGTGGTCTCCTTCAGGCTCACGGGAAGGCGAGTCTTCCGGATGAGCCCCCTGCACCATCACTTCGAGTTGTCTGGCTGGCCGGAAACCAGAGTTGTCCACTGGTTCTGGGCACTGGGGCTGTGCTGTGCAGTACTGGGCATCTGGGCGATGCGGGGCTAATATAGTAGTCAGTAGTCAGGATGAAACACTATAGAATTTGAAATGTTTATTATCTCGAAGAATTCTAAATTCTGCTGATTAATTCTGAATAAGGCGCGTATCCGTCTCTATAGCAGCAAATTTGGCGGAAGATTTCCAAGAATGTACTCGGGATATTCTGAATCCTGATCCTGAATCCTGAATACTGAATACTTGAGCATTATGTAGTATTGGAGAGTGTGGTATGGTGAACTTGGAAGGGAAAAGAGTGCTGGTCATCGGCCTGGCCCGGAGCGGACAAGCGGTAGCTCGTTTTCTGGCGGGAGAGGGGGCCAGGGTGACCGGCACCGACATCAAACAGGAGGCAGACCTGGAGGAAGAGTCCCTGAACGAGTTGCGGGCGCTCTCTGTCAACCTGGTTACCGGCGTTTACCCGGAGGTGCAGGAGGGGCAGTATGATCTGGCAGTGGTCAGCCCGGGTGTCCCCCTGACCATTCCGCCGGTAGAGACTGCGGAAAGATTGGGTGTCCCGGTATGGAGCGAGTTGGAACTGGCGGCCCGGTTTGTCAGGGAACCGATCATCGCCGTTACCGGCACCAACGGTAAGACCACCACCACCGCCCTGGTGGGCTACATCTTCCAGCAGGCCGGTCGCCAGGCGTTGGTAGCCGGAAACATCGGCATTCCTCTGATCCGGGAAGTGGAGCGCGTCAGTGAGCAGGGGCTCGGGGTGGACTACTGGATCCTCGAGGTCAGCTCCTTTCAACTGGAGCGCTCCCTCGAGTTCCACCCCCGCATCGCCGTCTTCTTGAACCTCACGCCGGATCACTTCGACCGGCATACCACATTGGATGAGTATGGACGCGTCAAGGAGCGGGTCTTTGCCAACCAGGGCCCGGAGGACCTGGCGGTGCTGAACCTGGACGACCCCTGGTTGGCCGACCATATCCACGGCCTGACGGCAAGGGAATGCTGGTTCTCGACGCAGCGGGTGCCGGCAGGGGGGATCGGGGTTGCCGATGGCAGCATCGTGTACGAGAGCGGGGGTGTCAGGCAAGTCCTGTGCCCGGTTCAGGAGGTGCGGATTCCGGGGCGGCATAACCTGGAAAACGCCCTGGCGGCTGCCGCGGTGGCACTCTTGTCCGGGATCGATCGCCAGACGATCGCCGCCGCTCTGTCCACCTTTCCGGGGGTTCCCCACCGGCTGGAGCCGGCCGGTGTGGTGGGTGGCGTGAAGTATGTCAATGACTCCAAGGGGACGAACCCGGAATCGGTTCTGAAAGCTCTGGATTCATTTCAGGAACCGATCATCCTGATTGCCGGCGGCAAGCCCAAGGGGAGCGACTTCACCAGGTTGGCCGGGCGGATCAAGATCAGGGTCAAGGCCCTGATCCTGTTGGGACAGGCGGCGCCCCAGATCGAACAGGCTGTCCGGGCTGCCGGCTACACCGCCATCTGGAACGAGGCCAGCCTCGAGGGGTGTGTCAGAACCGCATCCCGGTTGGCGGCGCCCGGAGACCTGGTCCTGCTGTCGCCGGCCTGCGCCAGTTGGGACATGTTTCGCGATTATGAGGAGAGAGGCGATCTCTTCAAGAAACTGGTGCGCGATCTCGGCTCTTAGACGTGTGATGTGAAAAGTGGGATAGAGGTGAAACCGTGAAACCGTTCAAGCGGCCTCCTGACCTCGTGCTGTTCCTGGACATAATCCTGCTGCTCACCATAGGCATTGTCATGGTCTTCAGCTCCAGCTTCGTTCAGGCGCAGACCTCTTATGGAGACGGCTTCTATTTCCTGAAACGCCAACTGCTGTGGGCGCTGCTGGGGATCTTCGGCATGATCGCCCTGATGCGAGTTGACTACCAGGTCTATAAGAAATGGGCGACCCCCATTTTGCTGGTGGCGCTCCTGCTTCTGATCGTCGTTCTCGTGCCCGGGGTGGGCATCAAGATCAACGGCGCCCGGCGCTGGTTGGGTGTGGCGGCCTTCTCCTTCCAACCGTCCGAGGTGGCCAAGCTGGCCATCATCCTGTTCCTGGCCAAGTACCTCTCCCAGCATCAGGACAGCATCAAACAGTTTGTCAAGGGTTTTGCCGTGCCCCTGCTGATCGTCGGCTTCATCTGCGGTTTCATGCTGTTGCAGCCGGACCTGGGGACGGCGGTGACTATCGCCCTGACTTCCTACCTGATGTTGCTGGTAGCCGGCTCCCGCAAGACTCATCTGGTAGGCTTGGCCGTGCTGGGAGTGGCTGTGCTGGTGGTGGCCATCGCCGCGGCGCCGTATCGCCTGGCCCGCTTCACCGCCTTTCTCAATCCCTGGGCCGACCCCTTGGGGAATGGGTTCCAGACCATCCAGTCTCTTTATGCCGTGGGATCCGGCAGGCTCTTCGGACTGGGGCTGGGCATGGGCCGGCAGAAGTTCCTGTACCTGCCCGAGGTGCAGACAGATTTTATCTTTGCCGTGATCGGCGAGGAACTGGGCTTTATCGGATCGATCTTCGTGCTGCTGCTGTTCTTCGTCTTCATGTGGCGCGGCCTCAAGATTGCCTTGAAGGCGCCGGATACCTTCGCCTCCCTGACAGCGGTGGGCATCACCATCGACGTCGTACTACAGGCCTTCATACACATTGGCGTGGTTACGGGATCAATGCCGGTCAAGGGGATCACGCTCCCCTTCATCAGCTATGGCGGGTCCTCTCTGACGCTGACCCTGTTGATGATCGGAATCCTGTTGAACATTTCACATTACGCGAAGGAATGAACATGTCCGGGGCCCGGCTAAAGTAGTTTGATTGCCTCATTGTAATTTCATATCGTTGATTAAAATGGATATGGCAACATCTTACACTAGTGCCGGGATAGTTTTCTTGGCAATCATACACTTTTGTATAGTGATCTTTTGTATAATGATGATACAACGAACACCTTACATTAGTGCGGGTGCTGGGGGACGCGATCTAAAATGGAGTCAGCAGCCAGTGTAAATGTATTTTCATGGAAGAAGGCGCCATCATGCGGGTCCTGATCACAGGCGGAGGAACGGGCGGGCACCTCTATCCCGCTCTAGCGGTGGCAGGCCTGCTGAAGGAACAGGACCCGGGGGGAAAGGTCCTCTTCGTGGGTACCAGAGAGGGGCTGGAGGCAACGGTAGTCCCGGCCAGGGGCTTTGCATTCCAGGCGGTGGCCGCAGTCAAGTGGCCGCGCCGGCTGTCAGCGCAGGCCATGGCCTTCTCGCCATTAATACTGCGGGGATACCACCAGAGCCTGGCTGTGATCCGGGACTGGCGCCCTGGAGCTGTCTTCGCAACCGGGGGCTATGTTTCAGTGCCGCTGGTGATGGCTGCGGCACGGCTTTCCGTACCCATTTTTATTCACGAACAGAATGCGGTCCCGGGACTGGCCAACCGTTTGCTGTCACGTTGGGCGAACACTGTTTTCCTGACTTTTCCGGACACGGGCGGCAAGCTGGCCGGTCGGGCGAAGATAATTCTTGCTGGATTGCCGATCAGGCAGGAGATCCTGAAAGTTACCAGGCAGGACGCCCGGAATTATTTTAATCTGGCCCCGGAGACGTTGACCGTGTTGATCACGGGTGGCAGCCGGGGGGCGCGGCGCATCAATGAAGTGATGCTGGATGTATACCGGATCCTGACAAAGACTTCAGAAGTATCTGGAACAGGGCGCCGAACGCTGCAGTTCATACACCTGGCCGGCAGGGCGGAGTTCGACGGTGTCTGTAAGCAGATGGCAACCGAGGGAATAAATGAAGATAAAATTGGAAAAATAGTGATCAGACCGTACCTCGAGGAGATGGAGTATGGACTGGCGGCTGCCGATATTATGATCAGCCGCGCTGGAGCGGCGACGATAGCTGAGTTGACAGCTCTGGGCATACCAGCCATCCTCATTCCCTACCCCTATGCTGCAGGCAACCATCAATATCATAATGCCCTCTATCTCGCCAGGGAGCAGGCAGTGGTTATGATTCCGGAGTCTGACCTGACCCCGGACCGTCTGCTCGAACAGATGGAGCGGTTGTTTGGGGATGATGGCCTTCGAGGGGCCATGGGTCGGGCTGCGCGCCGATTTGGCAAGCCGCAGGCAGGCGAGATCATTACCAGGACGATATTGAGAAGCGGGCGGGTGTCCGCCTAGGCGTATCCGTTGAGTTCCGGGTACCTGGCCAATAAGCACCGTTTTGATTGTAACCTCCGAAAAGGGGCAGACATAGAATGTTGATGCGAAAGACTTTGAAAACGGACGAAAATGGGCAAAATGGGGGAGGAGATGGAAAATTGCAGGGAAATTGGTATCACTTCGTCGGGGTCGGTGGCGCGGGGATGAGCGGCCTCGCCAAGATCATGCTGGAGAAGGGCAAACACGTGAGCGGTTCCGACTTGGTGGCTTCTGCCAACATCAAGCGCTTAGTCGAAAAGGGGGCCAAGATTTCTATCGGCCACGCTGCGGAGAACATCCAACCGGGTATGGACAGCGTGGTCGTCTCTTCGGCGATTCCTCCCTCCAACGAAGAGTTATGCGCCGCCCTGAGACTCGGCTTGAACGTGATCAGCCGCGGCGAACTGCTGGCCAGGTTGATGAGCGATTACAAGGGAATAGCGGTTGTCGGGGCTCATGGCAAGACCACCACCAGTTCCATGATCTCCCTCATGCTGGCTGCCAATGGCTTTGATCCCACCTTCATCATCGGTGGGGAGGTCAATGACATGGGCAGCAATGCCGGGTTGGGCGCCGGAGAATACCTGGTGGCGGAAGCGGACGAGAGCGACGGTTCCTTTTTGAAGCTGGCGCCCTATGGCTCCGTCATCACCAACATCGACAATGATCACCTGGATTACTATAAAAACCTTGGCGTCATGAAGCAAGCTTACCAACGATATGTCAACCAGATCCGGGACGGGGGTTTTATAGTGCTGTGCACCGATAACGAACATGTGCGCAGCCTCGACCCCGGGGGCGCCGAGGCCATCACTTATGGTTTGACCGGTGATCCGGTATATAAAGCCACGGATGTGGATAGACAGGAGTTCACCACCGGGGCATCGGTGCTACTGAACGAGCGGTCTATAGGGAGATTGGTCCTGTCGGTGCCTGGAATGCATAACGTTCAGAATGCTCTGGCGGCGATCGCGGTGGGTATGCGCCTGGGAATGAGCTTTGAACAGTGCGCCGGCGCCCTGAAATCTTTCACGGGTGCCCAGCGGCGCTTTCAACTGGTCGCCCAGCTCGACGGCATCAAGATCATCGATGATTATGCGCACCACCCCACTGAGATCAGGGCGCTGTTAAGGGCCAGCGAGGGCATCAGGCGCCGCCGGACGATCGCTGTATTCCAGCCTCACCGCTATACCAGAACGCAATTTCTGCGGGAGGAGTTTGGCAACGCCTTTCAGGAGGCGGACCTGGTGATCGTGACCGACATATACTCGGCCGGGGAACAGCCGATTGCAGGGGTCACTGCAGACCTGATCGTCCAGGCCCTGAAAAGGAACGGGAAGGAAGTTGTCTTCCTCAAGAGGCTCGATGACGTGGTCGATTACCTGAAGGAAACGACCAGATCCGGCGACCTGGTCCTGACTATCGGGGCCGGCAATGTGTGGACGGTTGGCCGAAACCTTGCCAGGGAGCTGGAGGCCACGGTTCAATGAGCCGACAGGATCTGGCCACGGAATTGCAGGCAGGTGTTGCCGGCAGGGTGTTGGCCGGGGTCCCGATGGAACAGTTTACCACCTGGCGCATCGGCGGCCCTGCGGACCTGCTGCTGATCCCCCGGGTGGAGGATGACGTCACGGCCGCCCTGGAGTTTGCCAGACGGCACAGCCTCCCGCTGACAGTGATCGGAAACGGCTCCAACCTGCTGGTCGGCGACGCCGGGATCAGGGGCCTGGTGCTGAAGATCGGGGGCGGCTTGCAGGAACTCTGCATCGACGGCAATGAGATTACGGCGGGGGCCGGGGTGTTTCTGCTGGCACTGGCCTGGGCGGCTGGGCGGAAGAGCCTGGGCGGCCTGGAATTTGCAGGCGGTATTCCCGCCTCGCTGGGAGGCGCCCTGATCATGAATGCGGGGGCGTTTGGGCAGTTTATCGGGTCAAGGGTCAACAGAGTCGAAACCATCGACTTTATCGGCGCCAGGAGAACATGGAAGGCTTCCGACCTGACCTTCGATTACCGTAGCTCGACACTGCAACAGGAGCGCCTGATTATCTTGAAGGCTAAGCTGGAGCTCCAGGAGGTTGAACAAAAGGAAGTCCAGGAGCGCCTCGAAGCTTTTTTGACGTACCGCAGCAGTCAGCACCCGCTGGATCTGCCTTCAGCGGGAAGCGTCTTCCGGAACCCGCCGGGGCAACCGGCCGGGCGCCTGATCGAGATGGCAGGCCTGAAAGGGTTCCAGGTGGGAGACGCCCAGGTTTCTACCAAGCACGCCAACTTCATAGTGAACCTGGGACATGCTTCGGCAACCCAGGTAAAAGAACTGATGGATATAGTTCGTGACCGTGTGGCAGCCCAGTTTGGCATCGACCTCATAGCCGAGGTGCGTGTGGTGGGGGAAGAAAGGTGAGTTTGAGTGGAGCGGTTGATCATCTCTGGCGGAGTCAGGTTAAAAGGCGTTGTCACGATTAGCGGCGCAAAAAATGCCATTCTTCCTATTCTTGCAGCATCCCTGTTGAGCGAGAGCCCTCTTGTGCTTGAAGGCGTTCCCTGCCTGGATGACGTCAAGATCATGAAGGATGTGCTGCAGGAGCTTGGCGTCAAAGTCAATTTTGTGGGCGACATGATGGAGATCGACCCGTCAGGTATCAATTCCATAGAGGTCTCGCCCTCCCTGATGAGGATGATGCGCGCATCCAACCTGGTGATGGGGGCCCTGCTGGGGCGCTTCGGGAGAGTCAGGGTATCGCAGCCCGGCGGCTGCACCATCGGCTCCCGCCCGATGGACCTCCACCTGAAGAGTTTTATCGCTCTGGGAGCGAAAGTGGCCCAGAATCACGGTTTCATCGAGGCGAAGTGCGCCAAGCTGGAGGGCACGGACCTCCACCTGGATTTCCCCAGCGTGGGGGCCACGGAGAATATTATGATGGCTGCAGTCATGGCCGAGGGAACCACCATCATCCGCAATACCGCCCGGGAACCGGAGATCATCGACCTGCAAAACTTTTTGAACAAGCTGGGGGCCAGGATCAAAGGCGCCGGACTGGACGTCATCCGCATTGACGGTGTGCCCAAGATCGGCCGGGAGATTGCCTACCGGGTCATCCCGGACCGGATCGAGACCGGCACCTTCATGGTGGCCGCTGCCGTGACCAGGGGGGACGTCCTGATCAGAAACACCATTCCGGAGCACGTGGAGCCGGTCACCGCCAAACTCCGGGAGGCGGGTTTCGACGTCCAGGAAAAGGATGACTGGATCCATGTTTGTGGAGTTGACCGGTGGAATTCCCTGGATGTCCGTACCATGCCCTTTCCTGGATTTCCCACCGACATGCAGGCCCAGATGATGGTTTTTCTCAGCCTGGCCAGGGGCACCAGCATCATCACGGAGAACATCTTTGAAAACCGCTTTCAGCACGTGGGCGAATTACGGCGCATGGGGGCACAGATCCGGGTGGAGGGGCGGAGCGCGGTGGTTGAAGGCGTGCAGCGCCTTACGGGCGCGGTGGTGGAGGCCACGGACCTGAGGGCCGGGGCGGCCCTCGTCCTGGGTGGTCTGGCTTCCGACAATACCACCGTCGTCGAGGGGCTGCAGCACATCGACAGGGGCTACGAAAAACTGGAGTCAAAGCTTCGCCTGTTGGGGGCCAAGGTGCGCCGGGAGGCCTGATTCGATGTTCGAATAGTAGTTACGTTTTTTTAAACAGGGAGAGGACAAGCATGGGGAAGGTCCGGACTGGCGCCAGAAGACCTAGAAAGGCTGCTTTCAGGGTTTCTTTGACCCTGTTCAAAGTGATCCTGATCGCTGCTTTTGTGGTTTATGCCCTCTACTACTTCAGCCAGTCCTCTTTTTTTGCCCTGCAGAAGATCGAGGTCAGGGGGCAAAAGCACCTCACTCCCGGCGAGGTGACCGGTCAAAGCGGCCTCAGCGACGGGGTGAACATCTTCCAGGTCAACCTGGACCAGGCCAGGGAGCGTCTTCTGACCGACCCCTGGATAGCTGGCGCGGTACTCCGGCGCCAACTCCCGAACAAGGTCGAGATTGACATCAAGGAGCGGCAGCCGGGCGCCCTGTTGATCGCCGGCCAGCACTGGCTGGTGCTGGACCAGAAGGGGGTTTGTATCGATAACCTCACCTCCCCGCGCCTGTATAGCCTGCCGATCATCACCGGTCTGACGCCGGACACCACCGAACCGGGCAAGCAGGTCAGCGCCAGCCCGGTCCTGCCGGTGGTCCTGGCTGCCCTGGACATGAGTGTGGAAGATTTTTTTTCTGAGGTCGACGTTGCCAACCCCGAAAGTTTGATAGCCTATACCAGGGATGGTATTCCGATTTACCTGGGTGACAGTCAGAACCTGCACTCCAAGCTGCTCACCGCTCAGTCCCTCACGGCGAACCTGAACGATCCCGGTTCGGTGGCGTATATCGACCTGCGTTCGGCTCAGACCCCCGCCGTAAAATATAAGACAAGCGCGACGCCTGGTGGATAACCGGTGTTAAAAAATTATTTATAGCTTTATGCCATACATTAGCGTCGGGTTAACTACTCAGCCTGTCAAGGATTTAAAAACAAAGTATCTTAGCCCGAAAGTGGCCGGGTTGGCTAGCTGATCCCGCTCGCTCCCTAATGGAGAAGGTCGCTCACCGGAATCAGCTAGCCAACTACGATGGAGTTTCATCTCCTAATGGCGCCGACAAAAGCTTTATAGTGGTACCTGAACAGGTTACGCGTCGGGAAAATTGAGCAAAAAATGTTACAAAAAAATATCAATGAGAGATTAAACAAAAAAGGGAAATATTGATCTGTGTTGAATTATCATGTAAACAACCGGGTGGGGGTGCTAAATTGGCCCGGGGAGATACCATTGTAGGATTGGACGTAGGTAGTACTAAAGTCGCAGTAATAGTAGGAAGCATTGGGCCCGACGGCCAACCGCAGATTGTCGGGTTTGGCTCTGTTCCCTCTGCGGGAATCCGCCGTGGCAGCGTCATTGATATCGAGAGCACTGTCCGCTCTATCGAAGCGGCGATTGAGAGGGCCGAACAGATGAGCGGACGGGAAATCGATGGGGGATACGTCGGCATCACCGGCATTTCGATCGCTTCTATAAATAACCGCGGCGTGGTTGCGGTCGCCGACCCTGAGCAGGAGATCGTCCGCGAGGACGTGGAAAGAGTGCTCCAGGCGGCGCGGGTGATTGCTCTGCCCCATGACCGCCGCGTGGTGCACGTGATCCCGCGGCAGTTTATTGTCGATGGCAATGAGGACATCCTGGACCCGGTGGGAATGGTGGGGGCCAGGCTGGAAGTGGAAACCCAGATCGTGACCATCACCAACGCTGCGGTGCAAAACCTTTTAAAATGCTGTGAGCGGGCCGGTTTCCGCGTCCGGGAACTGGTGTTGAACTCCCTGGCCTCCGGGGAGGCAGTCCTGTTCCCGGCTGAGAAGGAGCTGGGGGTAGTGGTCGTAGATATTGGCGGGGGCGCCACCGATATCGCCATTTACGATCATGGTTCGCTCTGGTATAGCGCGGTATTGCCGGTAGGAGGAGATTATATCACCAGCGATCTGGCTGTGGGATTGCGGACTCCCTTGAATCAGGCGGAGGACTTGAAGAAGAAAGCGGGATCCGTTCTACCCGAACTGATGCCGGATAATGAGATGGTCGATGTTCTCGGCGTGGGTGGCAAAGAGGTGCATCAGGCGTCCAAAAAAATGATCGCCAACATAATTCAACCCCGGGTGCAGGAAATCCTTGGTATGGTAAAGAATCAATTGGAGAAGACGCGGTATCAGGGCCTGCTCCCGGGAGGGATTGTAATCACCGGTGGGGCAGCCCTGACTGTAGGCTTGGTGGAACTGGCGGCCGAGGTGATGGAGCGCCCGGTGCGGTTGGGATTTCCGGAGGCGGGCGGCGGCCTGGCCGATGTGATCCACAGCCCGGTATTTGCCACCGGCATCGGGCTGCTGTCGTACGCCGCCAGGCGCCATACCGTCGAGATGGAAAAGCCCGAAGGGTTGTCCTGGAAAGATACCTTCAGCAAAGTTAAAAAATGGTTTAAAGATCTCTTTTGAAATGGGGATGAGCGGAGAGTGTTGGAATTGGAGCTAGAAGTGAATCAGTTTGCCAATATCAAGGTGATCGGGGTGGGCGGCGGTGGCGGCAACGCTATCAACCGGATGATTCAGGCTGGATTGAAGGGGGTCTTTTTCTACTCGGTGAATACCGATGTCCAGGCCCTGAACTTCTCCATGACGGAGCACAAGATCCAGATCGGCGCCAAGCTGACCAAGGGACTGGGTGCCGGAGCCGACCCTGAGATCGGCTTAAAGGCTGCCCAGGAGAGCCGCGACGAATTGACCCAGGCGCTGCACGGGGCGGACATGGTCTTCGTGACCGCAGGTATGGGCGGCGGCACCGGTACCGGCGGGGCCCCGGTGGTGGCCGAGGTCGCCAAGGAGTTGGGCGCCCTGACGGTGGGAGTGGTGACGCGGCCATTTACCTTCGAGGGCAGAAAAAGAGCGCTGCAGTCCGAAAAGGGAATTCAAGACTTAAAAAGCAAGGTCGATACCCTGATTGTCATCCCCAACGACCGCCTCCTTCAAGTGGTCGACAGGAACACCTCGATCAACGAGGCCTTCCGGATTGCGGATGATGTTCTCAGGCAGGGTGTGCAGGGCATTTCGGACCTGATCTCGGTGCCGGGCCTGATCAACCTTGACTTTGCCGATGTCAAGACTATCATGATGGAGACCGGATCGGCCCTGATGGGGATCGGCAGCGCTCAGGGGGAGAACCGGGCCTCGGAGGCGGCGCGCATTGCCATCTCCAGCCCCCTGCTGGAGACCTCCATCGAGGGGGCGAAGGGGGTATTGCTGAACATCACCGGCGGGCCGAGCCTCGGCCTGTTCGAGGTGAACGAGGCCGCCGACATCATCCAGCAGGCGGCAGACCCGGAGGCCAACATCATCTTCGGGGCGGTCATCGACGATAGTCTGGATGACGAGGTCCGGGTGACGGTGATCGCCACCGGCTTTGACGCCAAACCGATGACCAGGGAGAAAACCGTCATCGACTTAAAGTCCTTCGCTTCGGAGGACCTGGACATCCCGGCCTTTCTGCGCAAGCGCTAAATTGGGATGCGGTGAGACTGCCTTCAAGACAGGTTTAGAAGTGAAATTTTCGAAAGCCTGGCATTAATGCAAAGTTTTCGATGGATTTGTTCTGCCCAACGATATGTAATTCCTAAAAAAGTTCCAAATTTACTTTAATGCTGGTTCGACCGCTCGATAGAGTCCTCTTAAAGAGATAATTTGTGCATAGCTGCTATTTTTGGCCTGATCAGTCAAAATGGCAGCTTTTTTTATTTGTCGGTCAGCAGGATATGACAAAATTTACCTGTTAATTTGTTTATAATTGACAGGGGCAGGGGACGATTGCATCCTACGCCCGACACTTGAGATAAGAGCTCAAATGCTGCCTTCAGTCAGTGACTGGGAATGGAGTCAGGGCTCAGCGCATATAAATGGTAAACGAGAGAGTGTTAGGAACTACCGGGAACTTTATAGAAAACTTGGCTTGCCGGGTACCCGCCGAAGGTGGGTGGGCCGAAAGCGCAGGCGGAAGGACAAGTATTGCGGGACTTTAGGGAACGGGGACACACCTCTTCGAGGAATGTCCCCAACTGAGGTGAATATTATGCCCGGGCAACCAGTGATCTACGTCGATGTGCTTTTCGTGATCAATTTTATCATGGACTACGGGGTGCTGTGGGCTGCGGCCAGGATCTCGCGGACGCGTTTCGTCGCCTGGCGGTTGGCGTGTGCAGCCTGTCTCGGGGCGATTTATGGCATCCTGGTGTTGCTGCCGGACCTCTATTTCCTTTCCGCCATCTGGATGAAGTTCCTGGTCTCCCTGGCCATGCTCGGAGTTGCCGTGGCGCCTCTGGAGTGGAAGCAGTTCGGGCGGGTGTTGCTGTACTTCTACCTGATCGCCTTTCTGATGGGCGGAGCCGTGTTGGGATTTGTCTACTTCATGAATAACTTCACCATCCAGCCGGTTTCCAGCAGCGTGCCGCTCCCGTACCTATGGCTGGTCGTCGCTCTGGGCGCCGCGGTCCTGCTCGGCAAGTGGGGGGTGGCATTTCTGAGGAAGACATTTTTACAGGACATGCTGAAGGTTCCGGTGCTGATCAAGCTGCAGGGCAACGAGATCAGGGTGGATGGACTGGTGGATACCGGCAACCAGTTAGTGGACCCGCTCACCGGGGCGCCGGTGGTGATTGTGGAATACGACGTACTGGCGCCCTACCTGCCGCCGAATACCAGTCACTGTTTTCCGGCGGGAGGGGATGTCGATCTGGAAAAGGTGACCCAGTGCTTTGCGGAGGCGGGCTACACCATCCCGATCAGGGTGATCCCCTTCACCACCATAGGGAAACGGCACGGCATGCTGGTGGGATTCAAGCCGGACGAGATCACCATCTTGATGGGAGACCAGAAGGTGCGCAACTCCAACGTGGTGGTGGGGATCTATGGCAGGCGCCTGTCTCCCAGGGGAACCTACCACGCCCTGCTGCATCCGGACCTGCTCCAGTCATCGGCGTGAAATCGAGGTTTGAGCGGGTGCCCCAAATAAAGAATTAGCGAGCAGGCTAATCGAACTTCGAACTTCCAACATCAAAAATGGGGGGATGGGTATGGGAATACCAAAGGCAAACTGGCTCCAACACTTTCGCGATTGCGTAGACCGGCTGTTGCAAAGGATCAAGACCTCTTCAGAGATCTACTACATCGGTAATCATGAAGCGCTGCCTCCCCCGCTGACCAGCAACGAGGAGATCAGCCTGCTGGAACGCCTAGAGACAGGCGACTCCAATGTCCGCAACGTGCTGATCGAGCGCAATTTAAGGCTGGTGGTGTACATTGCCCGCAAGTTTGAAAATACCGGGGTGGGCATCGAGGACCTGGTCTCCATCGGCACTATCGGCCTGATCAAGGCTGTCAACACTTTCAAGCCGGCACGCCGGATCAAACTGGCAACCTATGCTTCCCGGTGCATCGAGAATGAGATCCTGATGCACCTGCGCCGCAGCAACAAGGTGAAGGCCGAGGTCTCTTTCGACGAACCGTTGAACGTCGATTGGGACGGGAACGAACTGCTGCTCTCGGACGTGCTGGGCACCGAAAACGATATCATCTACCGGGAACTGGAGGAGGAGGCTGACCGGAACCTGCTGCACAACGCCATCCACAAGCTCTCGGCCCGTGAGCGCAACATCATGGAACTGCGCTTCGGGCTGCGGGGCGACAACGAGAAAACCCAGAAAGAGGTGGCAGATTTCCTGGGGATCTCCCAGTCCTACATATCCCGCCTGGAAAAGCGGATCATCAAGCGCCTGAGAAAGGAAATCTGCCGCTTCGATTAGAAATAGCATTAATATGCCGGTAGTCATCGCGGTAAAAATATACGATGCACGGCCTATAGGGGCTAAGACCCCTTTTTTTATTTGGTCTGGTGCTTTACCGAGGGCTAGCCGCTCTAATGCCCCCGCTTCTTTGAAGCGGTGGGATAAGAGCGGCTAGCCCTCTCGTTGAATCGGCTTGCGGTATAAATTGAGAACCCCAAGGTAATAATGAAATACGACCAGAGAGCCGGGTGCGCGCCCATGTACTCCGCATTCTTTCAGGCCAGGCCAAAGGCCTGGATGCGGAGGAGGGCGCCCGGCGGGCGCGGGAGGATTTAGACGGTATGGTTAACAAAGTTGAGATCTGCGGTGTTAATACGGCTAAACTCCCAGTTTTAACAAGCGCCCAGATGAGGGAGCTGTTCCAATACATTCAGGGCGGAGACAGGGCGGCCCGGGAGAAGCTGATCAACGGCAACCTTCGCCTGGTTCTCAGCGTCATCCAGCGCTTTACTAACCGGGGCGAATACGTCGACGACCTGTTCCAGGTGGGTTGTATCGGCCTGATCAAGGCGATCGACAACTTTGACCTGAGCCAGAACGTCAAGTTCTCAACCTACGCGGTGCCAATGATCATCGGGGAGATCAGGCGCTACCTGCGGGACAACAACCCGATCCGGGTTAGCCGCTCGCTGCGGGACATTGCCTACAAGGCGATCCAGGTGCGGGAAACCCTGGTAAACCGCCACTCGCGTGAGCCCTCCCTGAACGAGATTGCCGAGGAATTGCACATCCAGAGGGAAGAGGTCATCTTTGCCATGGATGCCATCCAGGAGCCGGTCTCGCTGTTTGAACCGATCTACCACGACGGAGGCGATCCCATCTTCGTCATGGATCAGATCGGCGATGAGAAGAACCATGACACCAACTGGCTGGAGCGGATCGCCGTTCGGGACGCTCTCCGCAAACTGAATGACCGGGAGAAGATGATTCTCACGCTGCGCTTTTTTGAAGGCAGGACCCAGATGGAGGTTGCCGACGAGATCGGCATCTCACAGGCCCAGGTCTCCCGCTTGGAAAAGGCCGCCCTCAATCACATGCGAAAATATGTCTAAGGGGAGTCGTGAACATGAGACGCAAAGCCGTGCTTGTGATACTCCTCATCTGATCATTAAGGGAGGTTGCCTCAGCATATAATAACAGAGACCCATTTCCTGAAGTACTTATCTTACTGCAAATTTCATAATAAGATCAGGCACCGGCGGTTTGAGGAAAACATATATTGACAGGGGGGGTGGAGAATTTGGTTAAGATCTCGGAACTCCGTCTGCGCGACGTGATCAACACCTACGATGGAAAGCGCCTGGGCGCCATCAAGGACATCGATTTAGATCTGGAGCAGGGCAGGATCAAGTCCCTGATCCTGCCGGGCAACAACGGACGCTTCTTCAGCCTGTTCGCACGGAGTGATGAGGTGGTGGTCCCCTGGGAAAACATTATGAAGATTGGGGTGGACGTCATTCTGGTTAGTGTGGGTCCGGTCATCCAGCCAAATAAGTTGGAAAAGACGGAAAAGTAAAAAAGAGAGTACATATTTCTGGACTTCTGTCCCAAAAAATAGGGACTTTTTTTATGGCCCCGAGTCCGGATTTATGTTACTATATGTAGTGTAAAGAAGTTGATAGATACTCAATATCTTGAGATTGCCAGCCTGTTTCAGTGGCAAAATGTTGTTGCCGGGAGGCGGGGGAATGCGCTGTCCGTACTGCAAAAGCGGTGACACCCGGGTGTTGGATTCCCGCTCCACCGAGGAGCGTGACGCCATCAGGCGGCGCCGGGAGTGTGCTGACTGCAACCGTCGCTTTACCACTTACGAGCGGATCGAAGAGGTGCCGCTCTGGGTGGTCAAGAAAGACGGGCGCAGGGAGTCGTTTGACCGGGAGAAGCTGCTGCGGGGGATAATGAAAGCCTGCGAAAAGCGGCGGGCCACCCTGGAGACCATCTCGGCCCTGGTGGATGACATCGTGCGCACCCTGAAAGATGCGCCCAATTCAGAGGTGCCCAGCATGGAGATCGGCCGGCTGATGATGGAGCACCTGCGCACCGTGGACAAGGTGGCTTACATCCGTTTTGCCTCGGTATACCGGGAGTTCAAGGATGTGGGGGAGATCCTCACCTGCCTGGAAGAGCTGGGCGTGGAAGATGCGCCGTAGCATTGTCCAGGTTATCGACTGATGCATGGTTGCCGGAAATTTTCACTGCTTAAAGCCCGGCTGAGATTGGCCGTTGAGGTTGAGCAAATTCGTTTCCCATGCCGGATTTCAGGCATATGACTCCAGAGCGTGGGTTTGCCGCAAATACGTGTTCGTGTTATGATATTTCCAGAATAGATAAGAAGAGATTTATTGGAGAGAAGATATAGGGGAGGCAGGAGCTTTGTTTGACAAGATCAAGAAAAGAGACGGGCGGGAAGTATATTTTGACGATTCCAAGATCACCGGCGCCATCTTCAAGGCGGCTAGGGCGGTAGGGGGAGAGGACCGGGAGACCGCCATGGAGCTGACCCTGGAAGTGCTGCGCATGCTGAAGCAGCAGTACAACGGCAAGATCTTCGGGGTGGAGGACGTCCAGGACATGGTGGAGAAGATCCTGATCGAGAAGGGGCATGCCAAGACGGCCAAGGCCTACATCCTCTACCGCGACCGGCGCACCCGGCTGCGCGACGCCAAGGGCGAGCTGATGGACGTGGTGGAGGAGATTATCAAGGAGACCGATCGGGATAACGCGAACGTTGGGAACAGCGCCTCGGCGAAGATGCTGCAGATTGCCAGCGCTGCCAGCCGAAGGTACTACCTTACACGTCTAATCAATGAGGACTATTCTCTCGCCCACAGCCGGGGGGACATACACATTCACGATTTAGACTTCTATGCAACGTCGGTGAATTGCCTCGAAATCCCCCTCGAAAAGCTATTAAAGGATGGATTTAACACCGGCCATGGCTACATCAGGCCTCCCAAGCGCCCGGGGACGGCCACGGCATTGGCGGCAATCATCCTGCAGAGCTCGCAGAACGACATGTTCGGCGGGCAGGCCTTCCCCTTCTTTGACAAGCAGATGGCGCCATTTATCGATGATGCTGACGAAGAAATAGCGTTCCAGGCCATGGAGGCCCTGGTCTTTAACCTGAATTCGATGCATAGCAGGGCGGGGAGCCAAGTACCATTTTCTTCTATCAACCTGGGGACAGATACCAGCGAGGCAGGGCGGCTGGTGACCCGGAACTTTTTGCTGGCCTACGAAGCCGGGCTCGGCCGTGGAGAGAACCCGATCTTCCCCAACGTCATCTTCCGGGTCCAAAAGGGTGTCAGCTTCGAGCCCCAGGACCCCAACTACGACCTGTTCCAGCTTGCCGTAAGGGTGGCCAGCAGGCGCCTGAACCCCACCTTCAGCTTCATGGATTCCTCTTTCAACAAGCCTTACGATGACCAGGTGGCTTACATGGGCTGCCGCACTCGTACCATGGACAACCGCCGCGGTCCATCGGTGACTACCGGGCGGGGCAACCTCTCCTTCACCACCATCAACCTGCCCCGGCTGGGGATCAAGGCCGAACGCAACATGAAGACCTTCTACCGGCTGCTGGACGAGGTGACTGAACTGGCTATCAACCAACTTTACCACCGTTTCCAAGTGCAGTGCCGGCTGAAGGTAAAAGACCTGCCATTCGTCATGGGACAAGGCCTGTATATGGGATCGGAGGGCCTGAAGCCGGATGACTCCATCGAGCCTGCCATCCTCAACGGCACTCTGACCGTAGGTTTCATCGGCCTGGCGGAGATGCTGGTCGCCCTGACCGGGTATCACCACGGGCAGAGCCGGGAGTCCCAGCAGTTGGGGCTGGAGATCGTACAATACTTGAGAAAGAAGACCGACGAGGCCTGCGAGCGGTTCAACCTCAACTACACCCTGTTGGCCACGCCGGCCGAGGGTCTCTGTGCCCGCTTCGTCAAGCTCGACCACAAGGAGTATGGGATTATCCCAGGAATCACCAACCAGGAGTACTACACCAACTCTTACCATATACCGGTGCATTTCCCGATCAGCAGCTTTGACAAGATCAGCCTGGAGGGGCCTTACCACAAGTTCTGTAACGCGGGGCACATCAGCTACGTGGAGTTTGCCTCGCCGCCGCAGCATAACCCGGAGGCGGTGGAGGCGATCGTCCGGCACATGGCCGAGAGCGACATGGGCTACGCCGGCATCAACTACCCGGTGGACTTCTGCTGCAACTGCAGTCTGCAGGATGTCATCAACGACCCGAACTGCCCGCGCTGCGGCTCTGCCGACATCCGGCGCATCCGCCGGATCACCGGCTACCTGAGCACCATCGACCGCTTCAACGACGGCAAGGTGGAAGAGTTGAAGCATAGGCTGCCGCATAGTTGAGACACGCACTTGATAGCACGGAGGATGCCGATGAAGATCAGGTTGGCGGGAATTGAAAAAGAGAGCGTGGTGGACGGCCCCGGGCTGCGGTTCGTCATATTCGTGCAGGGGTGCACCCGGCATTGCATCGGCTGCCATAACCCTGACACCTGGGACTTTGACGGTGGCCAGGAGATGGACACGGGAGAGATCCTGAGCCAGATCGGGGAAGGCAGGCTGATCAGGGGGGTCA
>PKYJ01000160.1 GCA_003132605.1 Peptococcaceae bacterium
ACTGAAGCCAAGAACTTGTTGAATGTACAGGCGCGCTATCATTCTTTAACCGTCAGCATCCTGTCGCCAATCTGGATCTGGTCGACCACGCTCATTCCCTGAACCACCATGCCGAACACGGCGTACTGTCCGTCCAGCGAAGATTGATCCTGTTTCAGGATATAGAACTGCGAGCTTGCCGAATTGGGGTCACTGCTCCTCGCCATGGCCACCGCCCCGCGCACGTTTTTGAGCTGGGGGTTGGTCTCCAGCTTGATCGTCTGGCCTGAGCCGCCGGTGCCGTTTCCTTTCGGGTCACCCCCCTGGATCACCCAGTCCTCGACCCGGTGGAACGTGAGCCCGTTGTAGAAGCCCGCCTTTACCAGCTTGTCGAAGTTGGCCACGGTGACCGGCATCAGGTCCGGGTAGACCTCCATCACGATCTGCCCCCTGGCGGTGTCGATGGTGACCCGGTGGGCGCTCTTGTCAGCCTGGAGCGAGGCCGGCACAACCGGCTGCTGACTGGCAGCCGTACTCTGGGCGCCGGTGGGCTTGGACGCAGCCGCCGTCTGGCCGGTTGCGCCGCCAGCGGTCTTCGTCGAGGTCAATTTCGGGCTGTTGTTGGCCACCGGATTTGCCTCCCTGTTCATGCCCACGGCGATCGTGGCGACCAGAGCCACCGCAGCGACAACCAGAATACCGATGACCAGATTCCTTCTCCTGATCTGCTCGGGAGGCGGCCCCTTGAGGCGGGCGCTGTGGGAGATCCTCTTCCTGGACATGTCATTGATCCTCTCTTACTTTGAATTTATGCGCCGCATCATTCAGCAGCCATTCCGATCCTTCTGTTGAATGATCTCCAATACTCGTCAGGTCGCAGGTATCAACCACGCCCTGCGCCGCTAGAGCCAAAATTTCCGGGTCGCCTGTAACCAGTTGCCCTCCCTTATCAATCGCCAGTTCTATAGCAAATGCATCTGCATAGGAGATCCGGTACTGCCCTTTTAGACCACACACGCGCCATACCCGAGTATTACTGGCAGAAACGAGCATGAGTGGAAATTTATGTTGCAAGAGAGCTTCCTTGAAATCATTGGCTGCCTTTGAACCAGCCGTTTTATAAAGCCTGTAGTAGACCTCGCCTGCATTGATACAGGAAAGAAAAAGCTCAATATCTTCCTGTTCCGCCTGGGCAAACAAGTTGCTTACAACCTGGGCACAGGGCTCCTGCTGCATCCATGCCAGAATAGCGTAGGCGTCGAGAACCGCTTGCTTCATTTGTCAACCTCTTCGGCATGCTCGGCAACATGATCCTGAAGAGCGTGAGTATTTTTCAATACTCCCTCCCACGAGCGCCAGTTTGCAAGTTTCTTCTTATCCACAGGCTCTAACAACAACCTGTTCTGGTGAAGCGTTATTCTGAGTCTATCCCCTTCTGACAGTTTGAGCAGGCTGCGTAAGGCTTTCGGAATTACAATTTGGCCTTTTGATGAAAGAGTCACAGTGTCCAGGTTTATCGCCTCCCCGTCTTACCTTTATTGTAAGACGCTGCGCTGCACTGAGTCAAACTTTTTTTCGCTTAGCCGCGCCGGGATCTTCTGCCAGGTCTTTAGCCGCAAACAAAACAAATCCTAAAACATCACACAATTTTAATTAAAGCTTCACATGGAGTTAATCATCAGGAGTTATGATCGGTGGGACAACTTAATAATGAGACTTTTCGGGAAGTTGGTCCTGTTCAGCCAGCGCAAGAGTACTCTGGATGAGATCCTGGTAGGTCTGAAGAACATCCAGATCGAGGCTCTGACCTACATCCGGGGCCGCAGACATTCTCTAAAATCGCCAATAAAAAATAAAACCACCCGCTTTGGGCGGTCAATTCTCAAGGTATATAGCGATCTCTCGTTCAACTGCGCTCGATCCGCTCGATCTCCGTGATCAACCTGCGGACAACCTGTTGGCGATGAGCCAGGACGTCTAGCGACCCGTTCAGTTCGCCGGGGTCCTTGACGTAGTGCCCCGCCAACTGGGCAGCCATTTGAAAGCATGACCCCAGACGTTCCAGCTTCTCCCTCCACTCCGCCAGCATTGTAATGATCTGGCGCCGCCTGTCTACATCCCCAATCCGGCCCGGCCGATCGAGGGCCTGGATGAGAGTTTTAAGACTCTCAGCAGCCTGGAGCCATTCCTCGACGCCCATTCCGGACTGCTGCCGGATCACCCCGGATAGCAGGATCCTGCGCAATGCGTCGAGGGTGACAATCTCCCGGGCAACATCCTCCAGCATCTCTTTCAACTCTGCTGCTGCTTGCCCGAGCGAGGAGTTTTCGGATAAAACATCCTGCTTCTGCTCTTCCACTATTGCCGCGAACCTCCATTTTTAGATGGCCCGAGGGCGCCTCCCGGCATCTACCGGCTTGCCGCCCGACAGGCTATCGCCTTTTCCATATCATATTATACCCCATCGGCGCGGCAGCATCATGATTGTTCCACGTGGAAACTGTGACTGGATGATCTGTCAAATGTCAACCACTCCCTGGTTGGCATACCTGAACTTTTCCTTTTTCACGCCCCTGCGCGCCTTGTATTCAATCCATCCCACCGCGCCGGATACCGCGCCCGCAAGCGGCGGTGCCGGGTCCGCAAGCTGGTTGGGAGCATTCCTCTCAGAGGCGTGTCCCCTTTCCTCAAAGACGTGAGTATCGGGAAAAATTAGACGAGATGGGCTGCAGCCATTTTAAGATATCTTGTGCAATAAACAAAAACCCGGGATTTCCGCACCTTCACGGCTCCCGGGTTTTGTTCCTCTACCCTTCAGGTCTGTTATTCGGCGCCTCTCAGGTAACGGTCGATAGAGGCGGCCGCTATCTTGCCGGCGCCCATGGCGGAGATGACGGTGGCCGCCCCGGTGACGATGTCGCCGCCGGCATAGACGCCCTTCTTGGTGGTCGCCCCGGTCTCCGGGTCTGCCACCAGCACACCGTGGCGCCCGGTCTTGAGGTCCGGGGTGGTCTGGGCGATCAGGGGGTTGGGGCTGTTGCCGATGGCCATGATCACCGTGTCCATGGGCATGATAAATTCCGACCCCTTGATCTGAATGGGGGAGCGGCGGCCTGATTCGTCAGGCTCGCCCAGCTCATACCTGACGCACTCCAGGGCCTCGACCCAACCGTCCTTATTCCCGATGATCCTGATCGGGCTGCAGAGGAGGTCCAGGTGAACGCCCTCTTCGATGGCGTGCTCGACCTCTTCCCGGCGGGCGGGCATCTCATGCTCGGAGCGCCGGTAGACGATGTGGACCTCTGCGGCGCCCAGGCGCAGGGAACACCGGGCGCTGTCCATGGCCACGTTGCCGCCGCCCATCACGGCCACCCTGTTGCCCACCTTGATGGGGGTGTCGTAGTCGGGGAACAGGTAGGCCTTCATTAAATTGGTGCGGGTGAGGAACTCGTTGGCGGAGTAGACCCCGCTCAGGTTCTCGCCGGGGATGTTCATGAAGGTCGGCAGCCCGGCGCCGCTGCCGATGTACACCGCCTCAAAACCGTCCGCCAGCAGCTCGTCCACCGACTGGATCTTCCCGATCACGGAGTCCACCATGACCTCCGCCCCGAGTTGTTTGATGTAGTCGATCTCCGCCCTGACGATCTCCTTCGGGAGCCGGAATTCGGGGATGCCGTAGACCAGCACGCCTCCCGGCATGTGCAGGGCCTCGAACACCGTGACCCGGTAGCCCATCCTGGTCAGGTCTGCCGCCACTGTGAGGCCGGACGGACCTGAGCCGACCACCGCCACTTTCTTGTTTAACGACTTCGGCAGGGCCGGTATTTCTGTACCTGCCCGGCGCTCGAAGTCGGCCGCGAAGCGCTCCAGGCGGCCGACGGCCACCGGTTCGTGCTTTTTCCCCAGGGTGCAGAGCTTCTCGCACTGTCCCTCCTGCGGGCAGACACGGCCGCAGATGGCCGGCAGGTTGTTGGATTCTTTGATCTTTTTGGCGGCGCCCAGGAAATCGCCTTTCTGCATGAACTCGATAAAACCGGGGATGTCCACTCCTACCGGACAGCCGTTGCTGCACGGCTTTTTCTTGCACTGCAGGCAGCGCCCGGCCTCGGAGAGAGCCTGCTCCCAAGTGTATCCAGTGGCGACCTCGTTGAAGTTGCGGACCCGCACCTGCGGTTCCTGGGTTGGCATGGCGTTACGTGCTGCCACTTCCTTACGCCCTTTACGTTCTTTCCCTGTGCTTTCCTCAGCCATCTCGTTCTCTGTGCTTTCCTCAGCCATTTCGCTCACTCCTTACCGCAGGCGCATTGATGATAGTGCTCGCTGGCGACCTGCTCTTCTTTTTTGTATGTCCGCTGTCTCTTCGTTAGCTCTTCGAAGTCTACCTGGTGGGCGTCGAAGTCCGGGCCATCGACGCAGGCAAATTTGGTGGTTCCCCCCACCGACACCCGGCAGCATCCGCACATGCCCGTCCCGTCCACCATGATCGGGTTCAGGCTGACGATCGTTTTAACCCCATATGTTTTGGTGAGTTTGGCCACCGCGCTCATCATGGGCACGGGGCCGACGGCGATGACCAGGTCAATCTTGCTCCCTGACTTCAGGATATCTTCGAGGGGGTCGGTCACCAGGCCCTTCCTGCCCTTGGTACCGTCGTCAGTCACCACATGCAACTCGTCGCTGACCGAGCGCATCTCGGGCTCGAAGAAGCACATATCGACGCACCTGGCTCCGACGATGGAGATGACCCGGTTGCCCGCCTGGTGCAAGGCGCGGGTGATCGGGTAGATGGGGGCGACACCGCACCCTCCCCCGATGCAAACCACTGTTCCGTAGTCTTCGATCTCCGAGGGCACGCCCAGGGGCCCCGCAAAGTTCAGGATGCTGTCTCCCTGTTTCAGGGTGGCCAGTTCTTCTGTAGATTTGCCGACGATCTGGAAGACGATGGTGATCGTACCCTCGTCTCGGTTATAATCGGCGATAGTCAGAGGGATCCGTTCCGCCTGGTCATGCAGGCGCAGGATGATGAACTGGCCGGCCTGCGCTTTTCTGGCGATGGCGGGGGCATCTACCTTCATCAGCGTGATCGCCGGCGTCAGGTCTTGCTTTTCGATGATCCGGTACATAGATATGCCTCCTGTTCTTTCATAATCAATGCCCCTTCTCGATGTTCGATATTCGAGGTTCGAAGTTCGAGGGAAAATAATCGAATAACCGATTCAGAGTTCAATTTACCCAAGCAATACTTCTTTGCAGTCTGTTATCGTTTGCTCCCTGATTACGTCCCGAACAGCATCCCGGCTTGCTTCAGGCTGTTGCCCGGGGCTCCATCTAGTCGTTTAGCCGGTAAAGTGCGAATCAAATTGCGAATAATGGCACTTTTCCTCACACAGCCAGCTTAATAAATCAGGATGTAATAGTTGCTAATCGAACTCGAGTCTCAAACCTCGAACCTCAAGGAGACCTGTCCCTGAGGCGCTTGATTCTTTCGAGGCGGCTCACCTGCTGCAGATGCACCAGATTGGTCACCAGTGACGAACGCTCGATCTGTACCAGGTCGCCCTTCCGGAGGGAAAACTCTTCCAGGCCGTCCACGGCAAGGTCGGTGCTGTAGTCGGAACCCAGTTCCAGGGTCAACTGGGACGAAGCGCTGACTACCAGCGGTCTGGATGATGACAGGTGAGAGCAGATCGGGGTGATCGCCAGGGCTTCCAGGCCGGTGTCGATGACCGGACCCCCCGCTGAGAAGGAATAGGCCGTGGAGCCAGTGGGAGTGGCGCAGATGATGCCGTCCCCCCGGTAGGTCGTGCGCGGCTTGCCGTCAATCCTCAGCTCGACCAGAATGGCGTGGGGAGCACGCGACCTCAGCACAACGTCATTGAGCGCCGTACCCCGGTACAGCACCTGATCGTCCCTGGTGACAGCGGCATTGATCATGATCCTGGCATCCAGGTCGTACTCCCGGTGCAGTATGGCATCGAGACAAAATTGCAGGCTCTCCGGCTCGACGCTGCTGAGAAACCCTACCGTTCCCAGGTTGACCCCCATGATCGGGGTTCCGGCGCCGGCAAGGCAACGGGCGGTTTGCAGCAAAGTGCCGTCTCCCCCGAGGACAAAGATAAAATCCACCAGCAACTGAGCGGTTGTCTCCGCCAGCCTCATGCTATCCAGCAGACAGTGTTCGATGCCCCTGTTCATCAAATTATCGCCCAACTCAATGGCCAGTTTGCGCGCCCGGAGGTCGTTCTTATAAACGACCGCCACCCTCATTCCTACAACCCCCTCCGGTGCCCACTTGGTCGTTGGTGTGGGTCGTTGTTCGTTGGATGTATGTCATTTTAGTCGTTGATTTTGGGTCGCCCCACCTTCGGTGGGTACCCCCATTGGATGCATGCTAGTCTGTATACTAATCATTTTAGCTGTTGGTCGTAGAATACAGCCGCCAACTAGCTGCCAAGACTTTTGTCCATCCAACCACCCTGGCACTAATGGAAGGCGTTCATGGCATTCATTGCTTATCATTTATGGCAACCGGCGAAGTCCACCAGATTATTCTAGTGCCGGGCTAACCACCAACATTAAGTAGTATACTGTCTCTGACACACCGTGTCAATCAGGGTTACCCTCTACAGCAATCGTCAGTTCCCCCCAGATAAGCGACCGTTCGATGATCATTTTGAGGCGTTCACAAGAGCAATCTATCAAAATCTTGAAAAAACCTTTACAGATGCTTTTTATGGTGTTAAAATTAGCTAGCTCAAAGTAAATAGGTTTAGTGAGATCCACGATATTTCCCTTCTTTAATTGCCTGATGGCCGGGGGAAAAAGTAAGTGAATCCCCTAACCCATTTGGGCAATAACTTCTTGAGGAGGATTTTTAGTGTTTCAGGACAGAACCCTTACCTGCCGCGACTGTGGAAGAGAGTTTGCGTTTACGGCCTCTGAACAGCAGTTCTTTTCGGAAAGAGAATTCACCAACGACCCGAGCCGCTGTCCCGAATGCCGGTCGGCGCGCAAGCAGAACCGCGGTAACGGGCGTGGTCCCCGTTCATCTCAGCGGGAAATGTATCCGGCAGTATGCGCAGCCTGCGGTGTCGACACCATGGTGCCGTTCCGGCCGAGTGGCGATCGCCCTGTCTACTGCAGCGATTGCTTTGCCAAAAACAGGAGCAGATACTAATAACCTGCGTCTTGCCGGTTATCAACGAGTTCTTAGCTTCAGGGGGCATGCTTTCCCCACTGAAGGTTAGAAATCGTTGATCCAGGGATGTAGCCGCTCTTATCCAACCGCTTCAAAGAAGCGGGGGCATTAGAGCGGGTAGTTATCGTGGTAGCCTTCCGGATGCAGACCCTCATCGGAGACGAACCCTCATCGGGGGAATGTCCCCGATGAGGGTTCTTTTTTCAGGAAAGGATTTCAGAAAAAGACGTAGAATTAAGGTTCTATTCGCGGTATATTAGCATTACGGTAGCATGGGACGCCCCGTGGCTCGAGGTTCGAGGCTAGAACGGGTGCCCGAGAAGCATGGGTAGGGAAAATACGCGACAGCTTGCGGGATGACCGCTTGACGTCCGGAGCAGGCAGGAAGGTTCAGCAGGATGGTAGGACAGCGATTGCTTGATATCGACTCTTCATAGCCAATATCTCCTTCAGGCAATCAAGGAATGGGGGCACACCGTTCAAGGAATGTCCCCGATGCCACAAGGGGGTATTGTTTTTATGCTGATCACCGAGATACTTGCCCAGAACGCTCGTAAATACGCCCTGGAAACCAGCCTCATCGAAAGAGAACCGACCGCCGGGCGGCGCCGGGAGATCACCTGGCTGGAGTTCAACGACCAGGCCAACCAGTATGCCAATGCCCTGATTGCCCGCGGCGTCGCGCCCGGAGACCGAGTCGCCATTTTAATGATGAACTGCCTGGAATGGCTGCCGATCTATTTCGGGATCCTGAGAACTGGGGCAATGGCGGCACCGCTGAACTTCCGGTTTACGGCGGAGGAGATCAGGAAGTGCATTGGGGCTGCCGGGGCAAAGGTGCTCTTCTACGGACCCGAATTCACCGAGCGGATCGCCGAGATCCGCGGCCATCTCGACTGTCTGGAGAGGCTCATTTTTGTCGGCGACGACCTCCCGCCCATAGCCGAGAGCTAC
>PKYJ01000101.1:0-5278 GCA_003132605.1 Peptococcaceae bacterium
CGCCGGATCCTCACCGGGAAGCATGCGGTGGGACGGGTGATTGCCCGCCCGTTCATCGGCACACCCGGCCACTTCCAGCGCACCTCCCGGCGCCACGATATCTCGCTGCCACCTCCGGCCCCCACCCTGCTGGACCGTCTGAGCGATGCCGGCTACCAGGTCGTCGGGGTGGGGAAGGTCTACGATGTCTTTGCCGGACACGGCGTCAACCTGTCGCTTCCCGCCAGCGGCAACATGGAGATTGCCCTCAAGGCTCTGGGCGCCTTTCAGGACCTGGACAGGGGACTGGTCTTCGCCACCCTGGTCGATTTCGACATGCTTTACGGACACCGCAACGACCCCGCCGGGTACGCCGGCGCTCTCCAGGAGTTTGACGGATTCTTGCCGGAGATCCTCAGGTCGCTGGGAGCGGGCGATATCCTGGCGATCACCGCCGATCACGGCAACGACCCCACCACGCCCGGCACCGATCATTCCCGGGAGTACGTGCCCCTGCTGCTGGCAGGGCCGCAGGTCAGGCCTGCGGCCATCGGGACCCGGCAGACCATGGCCGACCTGGGCGCCACCTTGGCCTCCCTGTTCGGGGTACAACCGGGTGACGGAACACCAATCCCGGGTATTTTCGACGAACACCAAAGCGGGAAGGGGACGTAAGCGGCGCTAAAAACCTGAAACAATCATCGAACTTCGAGAGGGGGGTTGACGCCATACATGCCCTGGACCTGATTATCAAGAAACGGGACGGGCAATGCCTGTCGCCTGAAGAGATTGCCTTTATGGTCGATGGCCACACCGGGGGGTCAATCCCCGATTACCAGATGGCATCCTTCCTGATGGCGGTGTTTTTTCAGGGTCTGAACTTTGCGGAGACTGTGGCTCTGACCAGGTCCTACATCAACACCGGTGATGTGGTCGACCTGGCCTCGTTCCCGGGGATCAAGGTGGACAAGCACAGCACCGGAGGCGTTGGCGACAAGACCACCCTGGTGTTGGTCCCGCTGGTGGCCTCGGCCGGTGTCACCGTGGTGAAGATGTCAGGCCGGGCGCTGGGCTTTACCGGCGGCACCCTGGACAAGCTGGAGAGCATCCCCGGTTTTCGGGTCGATCTGACGGTATCGGACCTGAAGTCAGTGGCGCGCCGCACCGGAGCCGTCCTGGCCGGACAGACCGGCGACCTGGTGCCGGCCGATAAGAAGATCTACGCCCTGCGGGATGTCACCGGGACAGTGGAGTGCCTGCCGCTGATCGCCGCCAGCATCATGTCCAAGAAGATCGCCGGAGGGGCGGACCGGATCGTGCTGGACGTCAAGGTGGGTCCGGGAGGTTTCATGGCAGACCTGGATCGCGCCAGGGCGCTGGCGGAGATGATGGTGGCCCTGGGACGGGAATTTGGCCGAAGCGCCGTGGCTGTCCTCAGCAGCATGCAGCAGCCCCTGGGGTTGGCGATCGGCAACGCCCTGGAGGTGCGCGAGGCGCTGTTGACCTTGTCCGGCAGGGGTCCTGCCGACCTCACAGAACTCTGTCTGCAATTGGGCGCCCAGATGCTGATTGCCGGCGGGGTGGTTGCCGACGCTGCCTCGGGTTACGACCTGCTGGCCGGAAAGCTGCAGCAGGGAGCGGGGTTGGCCAAGATGCGGGAGATCGTCGCCGCCCAGGGAGGCCTGGCGTCGGTGGTTGATAATCCTGATCTGCTTCCCCTGGCTGCGGCCCTGGTGGTGGTAAGGTCTGCTGGCAGTGGATATGTTCAAGCCATCAAAGCCAATGAACTGGGATGGGCGTCCCTGCTGCTGGGCGCCGGGCGGATGCAAAAGGAAGACCAGGTGGACCCTGCCGTGGGCATTACCCTGAGCAAGAAGCTGGGAGACCGGGTGGCGCCGGGGGAGGCCCTGGCGGTCCTGTACGTGAACCGGAAAAACAATCTCCAGGAAGCTGAGAGGCGCACTGCCGAAGCCTTTACGATTGGAGAGACCCCTCCTGAAATTCCACCCCTGATCTACGAGATCATCTCTTGACATTCCTACCTTTTTGACCTTCCTACCTGGAAAATAGCCCCACGATTGGTTTTCATCTTCTGTGCCATTTTAAACCCCTCGTTTGCTGTTCAACTGGGTCTTTGCTTCGGTGGCCCCCACTGAAGCTTAGAGCCAGTTAATACAGTGGCGTAGCCGCTCTTATTCCACCGCTTTGGATAAGCGGGGGCATTAGAGCGGGTTGCCATCTGTGGAAAAGAGTTCCTGGGTTGTTCAGTTGAGATGCTGCAAATAATACTGGGAGAACAGACGAGGGGGGCCAAGACAATGCACCATTTTACCCGAAAAATGATTGTACTGGCGGTAGTTTTGACATTCATGCTGCAGCTGCCGGCAGCAGCCTGGAGCAGTGAGCCGGCTCTGGAGACCGACGCCGTCTCTGCCGTGCTTATGGACGCTTATACGGGCAAGATCTTATATGAGAAGGAGCCGCACAAACGGGTGGCTCCCGCCAGTGTCACCAAGGTGTTGACGCTGCTGGTGGCTTTGGATGCCCTGCATAAGGGCAAGGTGAAGTGGGACGACCGGGTAGGCGCCAGCGAGTCGGCCTGGGAGATGGGGGGCTCGGAGATCTGGCTGGAGCCGGGTGAATCGATGACCTTCCGGGAGATGATGATCGCTATCGCGGTCGGCTCGGCCAACGACGCCTGTGTTGCGGTAGCCGAACATATTGCCGGCAGTGAGCAGGCGTATGTCGCCCTGATTAACGAGAAGGCCAGGTCGTTGGGCTGCAAAGACACCCATTTTGTCAATTGTCATGGTCTTCCAGCCAAAGACCACTATACCAGCGCCTACGACATGGCCCTGATCTGCCGGGATGCCCTCAAATACCCGGAGATGCTTAGCCTGACTTCGATCAAGCACTACTACGAGCTGCGGGGCGGCAAGGTCAAGCTGGACAATACCAATAAGCTGCTCTGGTGGTATGACGGCGCCGACGGATTCAAGACCGGCTGGACAACCGAAGCCAACTACTGCCTGGCATCGACCGTGAAGCGCGGCGACCTGCGCCTGATCTGCTGTGTGTTCGGGGTGCCTGAACCCCGCGGGCACTTTAAGGAATCTACCAAGCTTTTAAATTGGGCGTTTGCCAATTACGGCTTTCAAACCCTGGCCCAGCCCGGCCAGGTCCTGGGCAAGGTGCGAGTCGGCAGCGGCGCCCAGGATCAGGTGGATGCAGTCGCACCCCGGAGTATCGGCATCCTGATCAAGAAGGGGGAGACCGGAGCAGCCACCCTGGACGTGAAACTGCCGAAAATCGTCAGGGCGCCGGTGAAAAAGGGCTCTCCCCTGGGAGAGGCCAGGGTGCTGGAGCAGGGAAAAGTAGTAGAAACGGTTGTGCTTCAGGCCAAAGAGGATGTGCCGAAGGGCAGCTTCTGGCGCCTGTTTGATAAGAGCTTCCACGCCCTGACCAAGTGAGGGCAGGTGAGAACCGGCAAATCAAGCCCCTTCGGGGGCTTTTTTAGTTCCATTATTATGCAGGAATTTTTTTGGCAATGGAGAACACTTCAATTACAAGAACAGTTCCAATAACTAGGAGGCGGTGACATGGGATATGAGATTCGGAAAGAGGGCGACATCCTGATAGTCAGGGTTAATGGGGAGTTCGATCTCCATGTGGCAGATTATGCCCGGCGGGACATCGATATACAGATCAGGGCCCAGGGGGTGAAACACATCCTCTTCGACCTGGGAGGTCTGACTTTTATCGACAGTTCAGGCCTGGGCGTGATCCTCGGAAGGTATCGCAAGGTATCGGAAAACGGCGGCCGGGCAGCCATTTCCGGCGCCCCTCCCAATATAAAGAAAGTGATGGAGATTTCCGGGCTGAACCGCCTGATGCCTTTCTTTGTCGATTGTGCCTCGGCCATGCTGGAACTTGGATAGAGAGGTGGAGCCATTGATGATACGTAATCAGATGAGGCTGGAGTTTCTGAGCTGTTCTGAAAATGTCGGTCTGGCCCGGGTGGCGGTGGCGGCCTTTGCGTCCGGGGTGGATTTCAATCTCAGTGACCTGGAAGAGATCAAGGTGGCGGTATCAGAAGCCGTATCCAATGCTATGATCCATGGATACGAAGGAGCGACGACCGGAACGGTGCGGCTTTCGGCCTCGCTCTCCGATGAGGCCCTGGAGATCGTGGTTGAGGACGACGGAAAGGGGATTCCGGATGTGGAGCAGGCCATGCTGCCCGGGACGGGGAGCGACCCGGAGCGTTTAGGGCTGGGCTTTGTCTTTATGAAGTCTTTCATGGATGAAGTGGATGTGTGGACTGAAGTCGGGAAAGGGACGAGGGTGAAGCTGCTTAAATCCCTGCCCGGAAACGGTAGTCATTTGGCAAATCTGTGAAAAACTGAGGACGATCATGGCTTCCTTACAAGAGATGAGCCTGCCAAATTTCCCCCTGCTCTCCGAAAAGGAGACATCCAAACTGCTGGCGAAAGCCCGCAAGGGAGATCACAATGCCCGGGAGAAGCTGGTAAACAGCAATTTCCGGCTGGTGTTCAATATCGTCAAGCGCTTCGAGGGGCGCGGCTACGACCAGGACGATCTGTTTCAGGTTGGAGCGATTGGCCTGATCAAGGCGATTGATCACTTTGACCCGGGATACGGTGTCAAGTTTTCGACCTACGCCGTACCGCTGATCATCGGGGAGATCAGGCGGTTTCTCCGGGACGACAATCCGGTAAAAGTGACTCGCTCCCTGAAGGAGAAGGGAATCCTGGTCAAGAGAGCGAGGGAAAACCTGATCGGCGCCCTTGGTCGTGAGCCGACCGTTGCCGAGATCGCTGAAGCGATGCAGTGCGGGAAGGATGAGGTGATCACCGCCCTGGAGGCGGCCCAGCCGATCATCTCTCTCTTTGAAACCGTATCTCAATCTCAGAATGATAACGAACCGCTGTGTATTATCGACTCCCTCAAGAACGAGGACGGCCAGGATGCCTGGTTTGAGCGAATTGCCCTGCGCCAGGCCTTTACCAACCTCTCGCCCCGGGAGCGGCAGATCATCTGGCTGCGGTTCTTCCAGGACAAGACCCAGGCTGAGATCGGCGCCCTGATCGGGTTGTCCCAGGTGCAGGTGTCACGCCTGGAGCACCAGGCCGTCTCCAGGCTGCGCGAGCACCTGGAGACTTAGTATATTTGCCTGCCGGGGGGACATAATATGAACAGTATACAGATAGGAGGCGGTAGCTTTGCAAGTAAAAGTGGCGGAGTTGGTGGGAGAGTCCTCCAGCGGTTGGAAGGATGC
>PKYJ01000101.1:5301-10976 GCA_003132605.1 Peptococcaceae bacterium
GAGTACAAGGCAAACGTGAAAATAGCCTATGCCGACTATGGTGGCGAGCAGCGCCGCTGAGAAAGATGATACAGGGGAGTGCCGGAGAGGTACTCCCCTGCTATTGGGGATGTAGCCCGGGGTTAGGAATATAACCTGAACGGTGTGGACATAATGAACGAGAAAACAGGTTCTAGCGAGCAACAACTGGAAGCGGCCGAATACCAGGAACTGATCAACAAGATCAGGCCCAGGCATACATTTTTAAAAAACGCCATTCTGGCATTTTTAGTAGGTGGATCTATTTGTCTGATCGGGCAGCTCATCTTGCAGATCTATACGGGACAGGGGTTGGAACAGCAGCAGGCTCAGGCGGCCACGTCGGCCACGATGGTTTTTCTGGGGGCCTTTCTGACGGGTATTGGGGTTTACGATCAGATTGGGAAGTACGGTGGAGCGGGCTCCATTGTACCCATCACGGGGTTTGCCAACTCCATTGTGGCGCCGGCCATGGAGGCCAGACGGGAGGGCTTTGTCTTTGGGATCGGAGCCAAGATGTTCACCATCGCAGGTCCCGTTCTTGTCTATGGCTTCCTGATTTCTGTCCTCATCGGGATCAGTTATTTCTTGCTCCGATAGGCTAGCCGGATGGGACAAAAACTCGGGAGACAGAGCTTTCGCTTCACCAAACCGCCGGTAATCGCCGCTGCCGCCAATATAGTCGGACCGATGGAGGGCGATGGCCCCCTGGCCGTCCAGTTCGACTGGATCATGGATGACATTCTGTTTGGAGAGCCGACCTGGGAGCGGGCAGAGAGCAAGATGCTGCGCGAGAGCGCCAAGCTGGCGCTTCGCAAGATCAACTGGCAGCCCCAAGAGATCGACTTTTTTCTTGCCGGAGATTTATTGAACCAGATCACCTCTGCCAATTTTGCCGCCCGCGGCATAGAGGCGCCCTTTCTAGGGCTTTTTGGAGCATGCTCCACCTTTACCGAGGCGATCATGGTAGGGAGCATGCTGATCGACGGAGGTTTTGCCGCTCGTGTCTTGGTTGCCAGTGGCAGCCACCACAACACTGCCGAGCGGCAGTTTCGTTTTCCGATCGAACAGGGAGTACAGCGTCCGCCTTTCGCCCAGTGGACCGTAACCGGCAGCGGGGCACTGGCTCTGGCCGACCAGGGCGAGGGGCCTGTGGTGACCGTGGGAACGGCTGGCAAGGTGGTCGACCTGGGGATCTCCGATCCCAACAACATGGGAGCGGCCATGGCGCCGGCAGCAGCGGATACGCTGATCAGCCATTTTCAGGATACGGGCACGGCGCCTGCAGACTATGACCTGATCCTCACCGGCGACTTGGGCACAGTGGGAAGCGATACCTTGAAAGACCTGATGAGGATGCAAGGTTATCTCCTGGAAGGCAACTACTGTGACTGTGGAACGCTGATCTATGACCTGGCCAGGCAGGATGTCCACGCCGGTGGCAGCGGATGCGGCTGTTCGAGCGTGGTCTTTACGGGCAGCATCTGGAAACAACTGAACGAAGGCAGATACCGGAAGGTGCTGCTGGCGGCAACCGGGGCGCTGATGAGCTCCACCAGCTCCCAGCAGGGGGAGACCATTCCGGGCATAGCCCATGTCGTGGTAGTGGAATCCAGGTGACATTGTGAACCGTCCCCTCGTCAAATCTGGCTTAGATAGGATGAAGCATGTGCAGTTTCTGCTGGCTTTCGTAATCGGAGGTCTGATCTGCCTGATCGGGCAGTTGGTCATGGATCTCACCAGGGCCTCGATCACCCCGGCTCACGTGCTGGTCGGATACGTTACAGGCGGGGCGATCCTGAGCGCTCTGGGCCTGTACGAGCCACTGGTCAAACTGGCAGGGGCGGGCGCCACCATTCCCCTGTCCGGGTTCGGGCACAGCATGGCCCAGGGCGCCATCCGGGCGGTGCAGTCCAGAGGTTTGCTGGGGGCTTTTGCCGGCGGTGTCGAGTCCACTGCGGTGGGGATAGTGGCTGCAATAATTTTCGGTTATGCGGCTGCCGTTCTCTTCAACCCCAAGGAATAAAGGGGGATACTGATCGAGGATGTGAGGCAGTATTGGTTAAGGTAGGAATACCGCGAGGTCTCTTGTATTACTCCTACTTCCCGCTCTGGCGGGCTTTTTTCACTGAAATGGGCGCCGAGGTCGTTGTCTCGCCGGAGACGAACAAGGCGGTCCTGGATGCCGGCCTGCGCTCGGCGCTCGATGAAACCTGCCTGCCGGTGAAGCTTTTTTTCGGCCACGTCCTGGCACTGATCGGGTCGGTGGATTACCTGCTCGTCCCCCGGCTGATCAGCGTCGAACCCAAAGCGTACATCTGCCCGAAGTTCATGGGGCTGCCGGACATGCTCCGGGCGCGGATTCCAAACTTGCCGCCGCTGATCGATGTGGACGTGGACTTCAGCCGGGGAACCGGCAATTGGGAAAATGTCTTGTCATCCATGGGTAGGCTGCTTGCCGGAGACCGGCGCCTGATCAGGCAGGCCTGCCGGTCAGCTCAGGCAGCACAAAGCCTGTTCCAGGAGCAACTGGAAAAAGGGTGGCTGCTGCCGGAGGCATTGAATGGAGCGGCCGGCGAGCGGGGAACGGAGCGGCCTGCTCCGCCTCCACCGGGTTCCGGGCGTCTCAACATCGCCCTGCTCGGCCATGCCTACAACATCTACGACGAATACATCAGCATGAACCTGATCGAGCGACTGAGGTCGATGGGCGCCCAGGTGTCTACCGCCGATCTGGTACCACAGTCGGTGATCGATGAGCAGGCCGGCACCTTGCCGAAGAAGCTGTTCTGGACCCTGGGCAAGAAGATGATCGGCGCCGCCTTCGCCTTCTGTGACATCAGGCAGTTTGACGGGATGATCTACCTGTCCTCGTTCGGCTGCGGCCCGGAGTCGCTGGTTGGCGAACTGCTAGCCAGGTGGGCAAAACGGCGCAGAGACATCCCTTTCATGCCGCTGACGATAGACGAGCATACCGGCGCCGCCGGGCTGGTAACCAGGCTGGAGGCTTTTACGGATATGCTGCTGCGGAGGGAAAAAGGATGAAGATTACCTACCCGCACATGGGCAACCTGTACATAGCAGTAAGGGCGCTGCTGGTCAAACTCGGCCTCGACCCGGTGCTGCCGCCTCCCACCTCCAGGAAGACCGCCCTGTTGGGGGTCCGGCATGCGCCGGAATTTGCCTGTTTTCCCCTGAAGCTGAACCTGGGAAATTTCCTGGAGGCCAGGGAGATGGGAGCGGATACGGTGCTCATGGCCGGCGGCATCGGGCCCTGCCGTTTTGGCTATTATGCCGAGGTGGAGCGGGAGATCCTGGCCGACCTGGGGGTCCCTATGGAGATGGTGGTGCTGGAACCGCCTTCCGGAGACTGGGTCACCTTCAAGGCCAGGGCGAGGTCGCTGGTCGGAGATTGTTCCTGGTGGCAGGTGTTGAAAGCGATCCGGTTTGCCTGGTACAAAGCCCGGGCGGTCGATGCGCTGGAATCGAAGCTGCTCTACCTGCGGCCGCGTCTCTGTGAACCGCTACAGTTGGAGGCCATCTACCGGGAGGCTCTACGCCGGGTGGATGCGGCTGAGAATAGAAGAGGTCTCGACCTGGCGGTGGGAGATTTCCTGAAAGACATCCGGGGCTTGCCCAGGAAGTCAGGCGACCTGCTGCGGGTGGGCCTGGTCGGTGAGATCTTCACCGTGCTGGAGCCCTATGCCAACTATGATATCGAGCGGCACCTGGGGCTGCTGGGGGTGGAGGTCACTCGCAGCATCTTCCTGAGCGAATGGATCAACGAGCACCTCTTCGGGGGGTTGCTCCGGGTTGGCGGTCTGGATCACCTGGAGGAGACGGCGTCTCCCTATCTCAACGCTTTTGTGGGCGGGCATGGCCGGGAGACTGTGGGCGCCACCGTGCATTTTGCCGGGCAGGGCTATGATGGCGTGGTGCAGGTGGCGCCTTTCACCTGCATGCCGGAGATTGTCGCCCACTCGGTGCTGCCTGCTGTCACCAGGGACCATGGAATCCCCACCCTGAGCTTTTACCTGGACGAGCAGTCCGGGGTCGCCGGGATCGTGACGAGGCTCGAGGCCTTTGTCGATCTGCTGGAGGCGCGCCGCAAGAAAAGGTTGAAAGAAGGAGTATGATGGAACTCTATTTGGGAATCGACATCGGCTCCGTGAGCACCAACCTGGTCCTGCTGGATCCACTGGGTGAGCCGTACCTGGCGCCGCTGTATCTCCGGACGCAGGGCCAGCCGATCAAAGCGCTGCAGAAGGGGCTGGCCATAATCCGGGACCAGCTGGGGAAGGGGGACCTGGTCTGCGGCGTGGGTGCCACGGGCAGCGCCCGGCAACTGGCTGGAGTGCTGGTGGGGGCGGACGTGGTCAAGAACGAGATCTCCGCCCATGCAGTGGCCGCTCTCCGCATATTGCCCGAGGCGAGGACGGTCATCGAGATCGGCGGACAGGACTCCAAGATTATCATCCTGAGGGACGGGATCGTGGTGGACTTTGCCATGAATACCGTCTGCGCGGCCGGCACAGGCTCTTTTCTGGACCAGCAGGCCTTCCGCCTCAATATTCCCATCGATGAGTTCGGGGCGCTGTCCGGCCAGGCCTGCACACCGGTCAGGATTGCCGGGCGGTGTACAGTCTTCGCCGAGTCCGACATGATTCACAAGCAGCAGATGGGCCACACACTGCCGGATATTGTCGCCGGCCTGTGCGAGGCCATGGTGCGCAATTATCTGAACAACGTGGGCAAGGGCAAGGACATTGAGCCGCCGATTGTCTTCCAGGGCGGAGTGGCGGCCAATCAGGGCATGAGGGCCGCCCTTGAAAAGTCTCTGCAGGCTGAGATCGCGGTGCCCCGGTATTATAATGTGATGGGAGCGTATGGCGCCGCCCTGCTGGCCCGCGACCAGGCGCGGGAGCAGGTAGGCACCGGGTTCCGGGGATGGCAGGTATCGACCATGCCTTTTCAGCAGCGCAGTTTCGAGTGCAAGGCCTGCCCCAACGCCTGCGAGGTGATCGAGATCAAACAGGAGCGGGAGGTCCTGGCCCGGTGGGGTGACCGCTGCGGACGCTGGGGCATCACCGGGGAAGCCGATCAGGCCGCGCTGCAGCATTAGGCAAGAGTATCAGAAAAAAGGTTGACAATCATGGCGTGTATTCAATAAAATTAATACGGTGTGATTTCCAATTTAGATGAGCAGAGGAGAGATGAGACGAGATGAGCGACGAGACCAAGATTATGTTGGAAGAGAAAGAGATCCCGCAGGCATGGTACAACATCCAGGCCGACCTGCCCAACCCCCTGTCCCCGCCTTTAAACCCCGCCACCAAGCAGCCGGCAGGACCGGGAGACCTGGCAGCTATCTTCCCGATGGACCTGATCGCCCAGGAAATGTCAACAGAGCGGTGGATCGATATCCCGGGAGAGGTTCTGGATATCTATCGCCTGTGGAGGCCGACTCCGGTTTTCCGGGCAAAGCGCCTGGAAAAGGCGCTCCAGACGCCGGCCGCTATCTACTACAAGTATGAGGGCGTCAGCCCGGCGGGCAGCCACAAGCCGAATACGGCGATCCCCCAGGCCTATTACAACAAGAAGGCCGGCATCAACAGATTGACTACCGAGACCGGCGCCGGTCAGTGGGGCAGCGCGCT
>PKYJ01000056.1 GCA_003132605.1 Peptococcaceae bacterium
GAAGTCAGAGGCAAGAAGTCAGAAGTCGGAAAGCTAAAAGAATCAAGAATTGAAGCCAATTGGTGTACTATCGTTTCGTGTGCTTTGGGCGCTAAGTAAGACGCGACACTGCTGTCTATCGGGCGTAACAAGAAGCGGTGCCGAACGACGCAGCATGAAAAAATTAAAGCATAATGGAAAGACATTCGGACTTCTGACTTCTGGCATCCGACATCCGGAGGCGCCGAAGGCGCCGATGGTCGCTTCCTTGAAAACGTAGGAATATTGTGTTACGATAGTGAAAGTAAAAAGTGCCCTGCGATGTGCGTGTATTCGGGAGTTTTGAGCCAACACCAAAACTTAGGAACTTGGGCTCTGGCTGTGGCTTGTAGGCCCCGACAAGGGGATTCGAAAAACAGCCGGGCGGGTACCGCCGTTGTGAGCCAAGGTTCGAAAACAACCGATAACACGGCATTTGTGGGGTATCTTTTTAACTATAGGCTATGGTATTATGTGGAAGACATCCATTCCCCCGGTGCGGGGGAATGGATGTGTGATCAGAGGTGGCTCCAGAGTCTCTTAGCGCTTTCAGGTCCTAAATGGTTTTAGGCCGCATGCATTCAGTTGAAATCTGCGCAAGGCGCCTGGTTCATATTTTGAAACTAGCATGGGGGCGAGGATGGAATTGAGTCTCATCTGGAACGAGAAGTATGAGTGCATGCCGCGGTCAGAACTGGAGGCTCTCCAGATTGAACGGCTCCGGGAGACGGTGAGCCGGGTCTTCTACGAGGCGCCGTTTTACCGCAGGGTTTTGCAGGAAATCGGTATGGGGCCAGACGACGTGGAGTCTCTGGACGATTTGTCCAGGCTGCCCTTCACCACCAAAAACGACCTGCGGGACAACTATCCCTATGGACTGTTCACGGTACCCCTGAGCGAGGTGGTGCGAGTGCACGCATCCTCGGGTACCACCGGGAAGCCGGTTGTGGCGGGTTACACCCGGCACGACCTGGAAGTCTGGGCGGAGGTGATGGCCCGCTCCCTCACCTGTTGTGGCGCCACCAAACATTCCGTGATCCATAACGCCTATGGCTACGGCCTGTTCACCGGAGGCCTCGGCGCCCACTGTGGGGCCGAGCGGATCGGCGCCTCGGTGATCCCGGCCTCGGGCGGCCATACCAAGCGGCAGATCATGATCATGAAGGATTTTGGCAGCACCATCCTGGCCTGCACTCCCTCCTATGCCATGCACCTGGCCCTGGTTATGGAGGAGATGGGTCTCTCCAAGAGCGATCTGAAGCTGCAGGGCGGCCTGTTCGGGGCCGAGCCCTGGTCGCAGAACATGCGCAGCCAGCTCGAGGACCGGTTGGGAATCATGGCCCTGGATGTCTATGGACTGACGGAGATCATCGGGCCCGGGGTGGCAGTGGAGTGCCCGGAGAAGCAAGGCCTCCATGTGTGGGAGGATCACTTCCTGTTCGAGGTGATCGACCCGGAGACCGGGGAGCAGTTGCCACCCGGGAGCTACGGTGAACTGGTGGTCACCAGCCTGACCAAGCAGGCCATGCCCCTGATCCGTTACCGCACCAGAGATATAACTACCATCATGGCGGAGGCCTGTCCCTGCGGACGCACCCACCGGAGGATCAGCCGCTTTGTCGGGCGCACCGACGACATGCTGGTCATCCGGGGCGTCAACGTCTTCCCGTCCCAGATCGAAGAGGTGCTGCTCAGGATCGCCCACACCGAACCGCAGTATCAGATCATCGTGGAACGCCGGGGGCAGTTGGACGAGTTGGAGGTCCAGGTGGAAGTCTCTGGGCAGTTCTTCTCAGACGAGGTGCGCCAGTTGGAAACCCTGGAGCGCCAGATCCGGCGGGAGATTGAAGATGTGTTGAATATCAGTGTCCGGATCAAGCTGGTTGAGCCCAAAACCATTGAGCGTAGCGAGGGCAAGGCCAAGCGGGTTATTGACCGCCGTCAACTGTAACGCGGAAGGAGGGGCAAAGCATGCCGATCAAGCAGATCTCGGTTTTCCTGGAGAACAAGTGCGGTCGCCTGGCCAGCGTGACCAGGACGATCGGTGACCACGACATCAACATCAGGGCTTTCTCCATCGCCGATACCACGGATTTCGGTATTTTGAGGCTGATCGTCAACCGTCCCGATGATGCCTTCAAGGCGCTGCGGGAAGGTGGCTTCACGGTCAGCATGACCGAGGTGCTGGCGGTGCAGATACCGGACCGGCCCGGTGGCCTGGCCGGAGTCCTGGAACTGATGCAGGAGGCCGGGGTGAACATCGAGTACATGTACGCCTTCAGCGCCAAGATCTCCAAGGACGCCCTGGCGGTGTTCAGGGTGGAGAACTCCAAAGTGGCGGAGCGGTTGATCGCCGAGAAGGGGATCAGGGTGCTCGGCGGTGAAGAGGTCTACGATCTATGAACATGCGCATCAGCCCCGGCGGGCTGCCGACGGGAATAGGGAGCCTGCCGCACCTGGACGCTGAAGCAGCGGTGGCCCTGGTGAAGAGATGCTTTCCCGCTGTCCCTCACTGGCCGCAGCTTCCCAAGGCCAACAAGCGGGAATATTTCACCTACCAGAATCTGAATCTCTTGGCGGATCTCGGTCTGTTGCAGATTGAGCGCTATGACCGCGCCTCCTTTACCTGTGACGACGCCGCCTGGCCGGAGCGCCTGGCCGCCTTCTACGACATCTACCTGCAGGCTGCCGACGGCAATGCTGAAGCTCTGACCAGGTTTGCCTTTCCGCCCGGCGCTGCCGAAGGCTGGTACCGGTTTTACGGCGAATTGGAGGACCAGGGTCCTGGTTCTGCACAGTTTTTAAAAGGGCAGATCGCCGGTCTGTTGACCATCGGTTTCCAGATCACCGATCCCCGGGGTCGCCCCGCCTACTACGATCCGCAACTGCGGGATGTGCTGCTGAAGCAGCTCTGCATGCAGGCGGCCTGGCAGGCCTGGTCACTGGGCAAGTTCGGCCTGCCGGTGCTGATCTTCATGGATGATCCGGTAATCTACAGTTGTGGCATGTCGGACCGGATTTGTGTCACCAGGTCGGAGGTCATCGCCGAACTGAACGAATTTACCTCATCTGTGCGCTCAGTTGGAGCTTTTGCGGGGCTGCACTCCTGTGCTGACCTGGACTGGTCGTTGCTGCTGGAGACCGATCTCAATATCATCAGTTTCGACACTTACCAGTATGCCACCAGCTTTGCCCTGTTCCCCGAACTGATCCAGTCCTTCCTGGAACGCTCCGGGGTTGTGGCCTGGGGCTTGATACCCACCGGGGGAGAAGCCATTGCCGGAGAAAACCTGGCCTCACTACAGGGGCGGGCGCGACGGTTATGGCTGGAGATGCAGCGCAAGAAGGTCGACCTCCGGTTGGTGCGGTCGCAGTCCCTGGTCACCCCTGCCTGCGGAACGGGGACGCTGACCGAGCAGGAAGCGGTGCGCGCCTACGAACTGACCTCCGCTCTGGCGGCGGAGTGGGACAGCCTGTTTCTGGATTAGGGCTGCAGTTGTTGATATAGGGTTGGCCATATGTTAAGATCGGAAGAAAAGTCAGGGGGGAGAGAAATGATCACCAAAGAGATGACTATTGCAGAGGTGCTCGCCAGGAGTCCCCAGACGGCGACTGTCTTTCTCTCCGCGGGGATGGAGTGTCTCGACTGCCCGTCGGCAAGAGCCGAGAGCATCGAGGATGCGGCGGAAGCCCACGGCATTGACGTGGACGACCTCGTCCACCAGTTGAACCGTCTGGCTGTTCACTAACCGGCAGCCAGCGTCAAAATCAACAAAGCGGGCAGGTGGAGTTTCAAAAGTGCAGATCCGGTTCAGAGGCAGACAAGGCGCCAATTTGTCTGCTTTTTAACATCATTGAGCGAGAAGTCCCCTTCCTCCAAGGAAGGGGACTTCTCGCTGTTCATAGAATAACTTATTGGCATACCGAACATGTGTGTGTAATAGTATTCTCAGATCTTTGACAACCGAAACTATGGGGTTCCCGGTAGAAATGCTTGCCGGGTTCAACTGGGCCTTGGTTTCAGTGGGGGATTGCTTCCCCCACTGAAACTTATGTACTCCGCATTCTTCATCCTCCGCACCCGGGGGCATTGGAGCGGGTAGCCATCTGTGGTAAAAGTTTCGAGCATCCCAAAGGCTAGGGATGGAACAGCCCGAAGTTACGCCTGAATTGAGATGGTGTAAGACCTTAGCCCGTACTAAGGCAGCGGTCGATGAAGCAGGAAGCCGCCACTTCTTAAATGGAGGTAGTTCACAAGATCTTTTACGTCCCCCATCCGCTTAGGTTCTATAATTCGATAGAAGTTAAATGGTAAATATGGGCCAACATGGATTAATAAGCGAACGGGAAAGAAGCAAAAATCATACTCTAATAAAAGGATGTTGCTTCGATAGATATGGCCCCGGTCTCCCAAACAATAAAAAAATAGTTAAAATTCTGGTAAAGGGTTGGGGAGGCAGTGTTTAGCAATATTTCCTACGTCAGGAATAATCATATCGATACCGGTCGATTGAGACCCATGTTTCCGTCCATTGACTGCATTGAAGTCCTCAAGGTTTACGACCAGTGCATGACGGGCGTGACACTCCAGGGTTTTGAGCTGGCCGCCACTGAGTGTACAAGTACCATTCCGGATGACGCCGTTGTCACCTGCAGCGTGGCGCCGAACACTGCGGCTTGTTTCATTGTCAGCTCTGGTGCTTATACCACGCCGTTTTTCCGTCAAGTCAACAGTATGAGTTCAGTTCAGGTGCAGGTTACCATAAGCTCGCAGCAAGGATTCATCAGCTGCGGGCCGTTGACGATCGTTCTCCAGGGCTTAGCCTCCCCGGTGCTGTGGATGCCGGAGGGCGCCCTCGCCCAATGCGCCATCCTGAACATGGACAATTGTTCCTGCGCTGTGGTCACCAATCCGGACAGCGGCACGCAGATCATCGCTTGCAGTGTCCAGGTCTGTGAGGAGATCCTGGTGACGGCTCCGGTAAAGCTGCTGGTGCCAAGCTATGGTTTCTGCAAACTGCCGGCCTGTCCGTCAACCTCGTTCATGCAGCCGTGAGCCCCTGACCATATAATGTTTTGGGCAGTCAAAATGTGCGCTACCAGTTGTCACGCTTTCCACTTAATACCATATGCTAGCATTATCCCAAGTAAAAAGGAGTGAGGTTTCATGCCTTTCACTGACGATGATTCGCTTTTAAACAACTCTTACGACACAGGTAACGTAGCGCTGTCCGTATCTCCTTCGGTGAGCGCCATTACCGTATCGGCCATGGTGCCGGGGGGGAGCGCCTCGGCGGCAATATCTGTCTTCAACCTCGGCGATGTCAGCGCTAATCTGTTCGGAACTGTCGATTTCAGGAACCATGTAAGTCCGTCAATCAGCACCTATGCTGCCCAGGCTGAATTGCTGGCTGACAAACTGAATATCAGCGTCTCTGTCTCTGGTGGTGGCGGGGTGATGTACAACGGTCCATTGGACGGTTTTATCAATCAGCCGGCAGCCACGCCATTGGCCCCTTCCGGCAGCGTAAGCAGCAGCATTGAGGTTGATGTGGTAGTCACACTCCCTAGTACTGCCGGTCCTGCGTTCCAGAACATCAGCCTGGATTTTGATTTCATTTTCGTTTCTACCTCTTAACAATACTATGGATACGGGGCCTCCCGAACGGGAGGCCCCTATTATAGGAGAGTGAAAATCTGTGTCTGAGAAACCAAAAATAGTGGCGATGATACCGGTCAGGAATGAATCGGGACGCTATCTGAGAGACGCTCTAGCCAATCTGACTCAATGGGTGGATGCCATAATCGTGCTGGACGATGCATCTGACGACGACACATTGGATGTAGCAACATCCTTCTCAAAAGTTAGTTACTATCAGAATAATACTCCGGAATATGGCGAGGATGACCGCCGGTTGCGGTCGAAGCTCTGGCAACTGGCATCCGGGGAAAATCCGGATTGGGTCCTGACAATAAACACTGATGAAATTTTTGAGGACAGAATCATAGACGAGATCGGCCTATTACTCGGGCAGAACGACTATGACGTTGTTTGTTTCCGCGTTTTCCACTTTTGGAAATCGGATTCTCATTACCGCATTGATGGCAACTGGAACCCTTGGAAAAACTTCCAGCCTTTTATTGTGCGCTATAAGCCTGAACTGGAAAAGGCGGATCCTTCCACCGATGTCTATTCTTTTTTTTCGGATATCAGGATAAAACATTTCGGTTGGGACAGGGAAGAGGATGAGGAAGATACCAAGATTTCACTGGAAGAATGGGTACCGTCCAAGCAACTCTATTTTTTAAAAGGTTAAGCAACAAACTTGGGGGGTGGTTTTCTAAATGAAAGGCAATGTGGGGATACTCACATCTTATTTCTACGATTTCGATGGCGCCAGAATAGCTTATAGCGGAGCTGACCGCTACGGATTAGAACTGACAAGAATGCTGCTCGATTTTGGTTATGATGTACGCTGGTGGCAGATAGGTTCGGGCTGGAAGAAAAAACTGCTGCCCAATGTGGACATCTACTCCATTCCGGCAGCCGGTGTCAACCTTCAGATGTGCCCCCAACTAAACTTTCACTTTCATGAGCAAGCGATGGAAATAGATTACGCCATCTATTTCGTAACATGGCTTGCCTACCCGCAGGCGATGGAAAAGAGCATCTCCATCTCTCATGGAATATTTTGGGATTATCCTCTTTATAACAGTGATCTGCCAGATCCGGGAGCGCGCGAAGAATGGTTGCGCCGCATGCACGTCGCCCTCTGCGGTCCACAAAAAGTAGTTTCTGTCGATACCAATACGATCAACTGGGTCAATGCGACCTGGCCGGGATTAGGGCAAAGGATGGAATACATTCCGAACTTCGTCAATATAGATGACTTCCAGCCCCGCCGGCTGGATCCCGAACGGGTCAGGATTATTTTTCCGCGGCGTCTCACTGAGTTGCGTGGGCTCAACGAATCTGTACAGGCAGCCAAGGTATTGACAAAAAAATATCCGAACGTCGAATTCCACTTCGTCGGGCGAGGCGGCAGTGATTCCATGGAAGCAAGCGCTCTGAAATGGGCTTCGGGGAATGACCGGATCTTTTATTACTGGCAACCGCCCCATGCTATCCCGGAAATATTGCGCTATATGGATATTGCCCTGATACCGACCAAAGCTGCCGAGGGCACCTCACTCTCCTGTTTAGAGGCGATGGCAGCGGGTTGTGCAGTGATCACCACGCCTGTAGGCGGTCTAAGCG
>PKYJ01000099.1 GCA_003132605.1 Peptococcaceae bacterium
ACATTTTAGTGTCGTCGGACATTAAAGCTTGTACCTCTCTTTCAATGTATCAGCCACCTCCTGCAACATCGCAAAGGAGCGCTCCACCCCGGTCTCGTCCCGGTTAACCAGGCAGCAGCGGGCCGGGGCCAGCCAGGCCTGGGCCAACACCTGCTCCTTGGGGATCCCCTTGGAGGCCAGAAAGCCCCACAGCGCCTCCAGCCGCTCTACCATGGCAGCAGCAGTGGCGCCCGCCACCTCCTCGTCCAAGGTGGGTGTGATACCCCAGGAGATGATGCCACCCCTATCAAGGAAGCGGCGCAGTTCTCCGGTGTAACGCGTGAAGATGTCGCCCCAGGCCAGGATGTCCACCGACAGGATGTCCAGGTCCAGGTTGAGCAGGAAGGACCAGTCCGGGTTGCCGCAAAGGTGCACTCCCTTGGGACTGGGGAGTTGTTCCAGGAAGACGGCGTAATCCTGGCTCGCCCGCTCCGAACTGTAGCCAGTGTAGCCCATAAAGATGANNGGCAACCCAGGCTCGTCGAGCCAGACAAATGCCCGGGGGTGGCGCCTGGCCATCTCCCTCTGCTGGGCGATGATCTTCCGGGCCACAAAGTCGTATAACACTTGGCGAACATCATCGTTATAGATGATCGGCTTCTTGTCCTCGTCGGTGATCTTCAGACCGTAGCTGATCGGACCGATCACCTGGCCGCGAATGGCGTAGTAGCCAGTCAAGTCCTGTTTCAAGAAGGTTTCGTAGACCAGGGAGTAGGGCGGGGATAGGCGAAAATAGGCCGGATCGTCGGCGTTTTCCAAATATGTGGCCAGATCATCGTAAAACCGGGTCAGGGAGAAATTGACCTGCCTGGCGGCCTCATCGATGCTGATGCCCGGCATGTGTTCCGAGAGCTGCACGTACATATCCTCATAGATGCTTACCCGGGGCAGTTGCGGCCAGAAAGGAATGTCAAAGCTCATGGCCAGTTTTAAAGCCCGATCCACGTCGTGGTGCGGCATGATCCCCATGGCCGTAGTCTGGCAGTTGCCGACAAGTTTTTCTACCATTACAAACTTCTCCTTCTCCCCGAACCTTCCCGCTACTGCCACTTCAGCAGGCGGCGCTCAATTCTCTTGTTATCCCAACAATAATGATTATGGTATAATGCCACGTAACTTCCGCTTATATATCCTCGACAATTCGCCCATCGGTGCCGACGGTGACCACACCCCAGGGGATCATCCTGCCGCTGTTGATGATGGCCTGCTTGACCGCATTGACGATACCGCCGCAGCAGGGCACTTCCATGCGCAGCACTTTGATGCTCCTGATCTCATGCGCCTTCAGAATCTCCGTCAGTTTTTCTGTGTAATCGGTGTCGTCCAGTTTGGGACAGCCGATCAGGGTTACCCTGTTGCGCATGAAGTCGCTGTGAATGTTGGCGTAGGCATAGGCCGTGCAATCGGCCGCCACCAGCAAATCGGCGTTGTCAAGGTAGGGGGCGCTGACAGGCGCCAGCTTGATCTGGCACGGCCACTGGCGAAGCTGGGACTCCAGGGCAGGTGCCTGTTGCGGAGCAGCAGCGCCGTGAGCACATTCTCCCCTCTCGATGAGCCTGGCGCTGGTAACGGGGCAGCCACAGGCGAGCTTCTCGGGTACATCCTCTGGTGCAGACGCGCTTTCAGCCCCACCGCACCCGCATGATGCTTCCGGGCCTGGCTTTTCCGTGCTTTTTGCTTTCGCTGTCTCCATCTGTTTCTTCACGGCCTCCTCGTTAAAAGCATCCGCATCCCGCTCCTCGATAGTGATAGCGCCGGCCGGACATTCTGGCAGGCAGTTCCCAAGGCCGTCGCAGTAAGATTCAGACATCAGCCTTGCCTTGCCATCCACCAGTTGCAGGGCGCCTTCATGGCAGGCATCGACGCACAACCCGCAGCCATTACACTTCTCTTCATCGATCCGCACAATCTTTCTCTTCATTGCGTTAGCCTCCCCTCCGACCATCTTTAATTGAGACTATTATAGTCCAGTTTATTTCACACGTCAACCTGTTCTAAAAGGGCATTCAGGGCAACCACGCTATCTGAGCCTGCTCAGGCGCCCTGCTGCTGAAGGGTGACCAGGACCGCCCGCATATCATCGGGCAGTGCAGCAGCCAGGGTAATGGCGGACCCGGTCCGGGGATGGTTAAAGGTGATCTCGCCTGCATGCAGGGCCTGTCTGGCGATGAGCGGTGAGGACCGGCCGTACAGCTCGTCCCCGCAGACCGGGTGGCCGGCAAAGCTGAGGTGCACCCGGATCTGGTGGGTGCGGCCGGTCTCCGGATGAAGTTGCAGCAGTGTATGCTGCAGGTAGCGCTCCAGCACCACATAGTTGGTCACTGCCGGTTGGCCGTGAGGCGCAATGATGCGTTTGCGCGACCGGTCCTCCCGGCGGGCGATGGGCTCTGCAATCCGGCCATGATCAGGCATTGCCGCCCCATCCACCAGGGCGTAGTAGCAGCGCTCGACCCGATGTTTCTGCTGCTGGCGGAAGATGCTCTGGTGCGCAAACTGGTTCTTGCCAATCAGGACCAGCCCCGAAGTGTCCTTGTCCAGGCGGTTGATCGGTCTGAACAGGGCGTTATGGCCCGACTGCAGCCAGTAGTAGGTGACCGCGTTGGCCAGAGTCCCCGTCTGGTGGCGCTTGTTGCTGGGATGGACCGGCATACCCGCCGGCTTGTCAACCACCAGGACGTCCTCGTCTTCATAGACGATCTTCAGGGGAACTGCCTCCGGCAAGATCTCACTCCGCTCACCGAGATCCAGGTCCACGCTGATCAGATCCCCACCGGTCAGCCGGTAGTTTGTAAAAACCGGTATTCTGTTGACGGCGATCTTGTGCTGCTGTTTCAGTTTCACCACCAGGGAATGGGACAACAGCAGCCGGGAGTACAGCAACTCTTTCAAACTCCTGCCTTCATCGGTCGGCTCCACTATCCAGGTCAGCGGCATCTGCTTCATATATTTCATCCCCGTGTCCGGTCTATGTCCGGTGGCGCTTTGGCACTTCATCGCCTTTTCCGTGCTTTAGCCGAATCTATAACTTCGAAGTACTCAAGCGATTACCGCCGCTGGAGAGTCGGGCAGGAGCATTTGCGGCTAGTCATCTGTGGTGAGTGTACCGGCGGTACTCGACCATGATGCAGTGATCATAGACAACGCAAAGGCCCCTGTTGACCGCATCCCTCACGGCTTCATCACTGGCGCAATCAAGTTGGAACCAGATCACCGGGATTCCCCGTTCGGCCGTTTCCCGCATGATCTCCAGGGCATCACCGGGAGGGCGGAAAACATCCACCAGGTCGATCCGCCCCGGTATATCAGACAGCCGATGATAAACCCTCTCACCTAAAATCTGATCTGTTGCAGTGGGATTGACCGGAATGATCCGGTAACCCGCATCCTGCAGGTAGCTGGCGATGCAGTGGCTGGTCTTGCCCGGGTCCTTGGACAGCCCAACCACGGCAATGTGCTTGGCGTTGGCCAGAATGGCGTCGATCTCCGCCCCGGTGGCAGCAACACGTCCGGATCGCTGTTCCATCGCGGTTCCCTTCTAATCATCTGCGGCAGATTCACTGATGTTCAGTTCGCCATTATATGACTCTATTCCTGTAGTGGTTCCGGCATGACGGGGACGGCTTTACCGCTGTCAAAAGCAAGCATGGAACCAGTATTCCCCGGACGAAATGCTAACCATCCGCCTTCGCAGGCTCGGCGCAAGCCAAGTTTTCTAGATAAGCTTCAGTGGGGGAAAGCAAGCCCTCACTGAAGCCAAGAACTCGTTGAAC
>PKYJ01000088.1 GCA_003132605.1 Peptococcaceae bacterium
GTAAGGCAGGTGTCCCCTTCCCTTATCCGGTGTGTCCTCATACCTTAAATACTCGGTGCGAGCCAGGTTTTCTATATTGTCACTGCGAGGAAATGTATGCTAGAATTATAGTTGCCGGAGTGGGTAAACGGTAGGTAAGTATGGTATTTCCGGCGGAAGAGGAATAACTTTATCAGGCAGGACAGCAGGACGGCAGTGAGGGCGTTTGATCGGGGGGTACTCCTGGCGTGAGTACTTTTTTGCCTTCTGTATGCGCTGTTTCCGCCAGCAAAAGGAGGTAGCCGCATTGGTTATTGTGATGGAGGCCTCGGCAACCGCAAAGGATATCGAGGCGGTGCACAGCAGGCTAGTCAATGAGGGTTTCTCGGTTCATCTCTCCCAGGGGGTGTCCAGGACCATCATCGGGGTGATCGGCGACCGGGCGAGGGCGCTCAACCTGTCTCTGGGCGCCATGCCCGGAGTGGAGAAAGTGGTCCCCATTCTCAACCCCTTCAAGCTGGTAAGCCGCGATTTCCAGCCGGAAAACACCGAGGTCCGGGTTGGCCGGCACGTGATCGGGGGCAACGAGGTTCACATTATCGCAGGCCCCTGCGCCGTGGAGAGCCGGGAGCAGATCCTGGAAATCGCCTTTGCAGTCAAGGAGGCTGGCGCCACACTGCTGCGCGGAGGCGCCTATAAGCCCCGGACGTCTCCCTACTCTTTTCAGGGACTTGAGGAAAAGGGGCTGGAATTGCTGGCTGAGGCCCGGTCACAGACGGGTCTGCTGATCACGACCGAAGTCATGGACACCGGATTCGTGCCTCTTGTCTCCCAGTACGCGGACATCCTCCAGATCGGGGCGCGGAACATGCAGAACTTTTTTCTGCTGAGGGAAGTGGCGAAAATAGATAAGCCGGTGCTACTTAAGCGGGGCCCCTCCGCCACCATCGAGGAATGGCTGATGGCCGCCGAGTATATCATGCTGGGCGGGAACCACCGGGTTATCATGTGCGAGCGGGGGATCAGGACCTTCGAGACCTATACCAGAAACACGCTGGATCTGAGCGCAGTAGCGGTGATCAAAAAGCTCTCCCACTTGCCGGTGATTGTGGATCCCAGCCATGGCACCGGCAAATGGTGGCTGGTCCCACCTATGGCCATGGCGGCTGTCGCCGCCGGCGCCGACGGCCTGATGGTGGAGGTGCATCCCTCTCCCAGTGAGGCCCTCTCTGATGGGCAGCAATCGCTGACGCCGGAAAACTTCCGTCTGCTGGTTGCCAGAGTCAGGGACCTGTCCAGGGCGATCGGGCGGCGCCTGGCCGATGCGTCCGGTAGTCCGGCGGCGCCCGGCGTGGAGTAAACGGATGCAACAGACCAAGATCGCCATCATTGGCCTGGGTGTCATCGGAGGCTCCCTGGGCATGAGCCTCAAGTCCCTGGGTAAATACCGCGTCGTAGGAATAGATCAGGATGAGCAGACGCTGCGAGTAGCCCTGGAGACCGGCGCCATTGACGAGGGCACGACGGACTGCCACCTTGGCGTCGCCGGCGCAGGGATCGTCTTCCTGGCCGTCCCCGTCGCCAGCATCATGGAGATAGCCGCCCGGATCAGGGACTCGGTACCATCCGATGCTGTCGTTACGGATGTGGGGAGCACCAAGGGACAGGTGGTGGAGACCCTCGAAGGCCTCTATCCCGCCCGGTTTGTGGGCGGGCACCCGATGACCGGCGCTGAACGCGCCGGTATCAGAGGCGCCGATCAGTACCTGTTCGAAAACGCCATCTACGTGCTGACTCCTACGGAACGCACCAGTCCCCAGGCGCTCAGCGCAGTCGAGCGGTTGGTGCGGGAGATCGGCGCCAGCCCCATCTGCCTGACGCCCCGGGAGCATGACCTGATCGTGGCTGCGGTCAGCCACCAACCCTACCTGCTGGCGGTGGCCCTGATGAACCTGGCCTCTTCGCTGGAGCCGGACCACCCCGCCGCCATGCTGCTGGCCGCCGGCGGCTTCAGAGACGTGACCCGGGTGGCCTCGGGGGACCCCTCCATGTGGATGGACATCTTTGCCAGCAACCGGGAGTTTATTCTGCAGACAAGCAGGCAGTTGCGCGCCTTGCTGTCGGAGATGGAGAGTTTTCTCGAAGACGGCGACACTGCTTCCCTCGCTGATAAGCTGAGGCGGGCGCGGTCGGGGCGCGCGAGGATCCCCAGCGTCGTCAGGGGGTTTCTCCCTGCGGTGTATGAAGTATTGGTCACGGTGCCCGACCGTCCCGGGGCGATCGGCGGGATCACAGGCATTCTGGGCGACCACGGGATCAACATCGTGGACATCGAGATCCTGCGGGTCCGAGAGGGAGACGGCGGTACTCTCAGGTTGGCCTTCAGGACCGAAGAGGATGCGGAAGCAGGCCTGTTCGCCCTGCAAGGCCGGGGCATGATGGTTAAAAGACGCTGAGACCAAAAGGAGTGGTTTCATGTCGAGCATTACTATCAGTCCGGGCGCCCGGTTGGAAGGGGAGTGCCATGTCCCCGGCGATAAGTCGATCTCGCACCGGGCTGCCCTGCTGGGAGCGATTGCCGAGGGTACAACCGAGATCGAAAACTTCCTGTTCGGAGCCGACTGCCTGAGCACGTTGCGTTGCCTGAAGTCCCTGGGGGTTGCCATCGAACAGGATGGCGGCCGGGTGCGGATCACCGGAAAGGGGCTGGCCGGTCTTGAAGAGCCGGATGATGTGCTGGATGCCGGGAATTCCGGCACCACCATGCGGTTGCTGCTGGGGATCCTGGCCGGCCAGGAATTCTTGACAGTGATCACCGGCGATAACTCGCTGAGAGGCCGCCCCATGGGACGTGTCATCAAGCCGCTGCTGCAGATGGGCGCCCGGATCTGGGGTCGGGAATCCGGGCTCAAGGCCCCGTTGGCGGTGATGGGCAGGGCGCAGTTGGAGCCGCTGGTCTACCGGCTTCCGGTTCCCAGTGCCCAGGTGAAATCGGCGCTGCTGCTGGCCGGCCTCTACGCCCGGGGAGAGACCACTGTCCAGCAGCCGGTGCCCTGCAGGGACCATACGGAACGCATGATGGCGGCTTTTGGGGCATCCCTCAGGGTTGACCCGGATTGCACTGTTCACGTCAGCGGCGACAACCCCTTGCGAGGGCAGTGGGTCAAGGTACCAGGAGACATCTCCGCGGCCGCCTTCCTGGTGGTGGCCGCCACCCTGTTGCCCGGCAGCGACATTCTGATCAGGGACGTGGGGATCAACCCGACCCGGACCGGGGTGCTGGAAGTCCTGCAGCGGATGGGGGCGGACATCACCGTCTCCAGCGAGCGCAGTACAGGCGGGGAGCCGGTAGCCGATCTCAGGGTGCGTTCCGCCCGCCTGCGGGGGGTGGAGATAGGAGGAGCGCTCATCCCGCAACTGATCGATGAGATTCCGATCATTGCCGTTGCGGCCACCGCGGCCGAGGGGGTCACGGTGATCACCGATGCCGCCGAGCTACGGGTGAAGGAGACCGACCGCATCGAGGCGGTCGCCTGTGAACTGCGGAAACTGGGGGCCGACCTGGACACCCGGCCCGATGGCCTGTCGATCTGCGGCGGCAAGCCTCTCAAGGGAGCGGCAGTGAGTTCATGGAACGATCATCGCCTGGCCATGTCCCTGGCGGTAGCCGGGCTGGCCTCCGCAGCAGGTGATACGATGGTCGGGGACGCCGGCTGCATCGATGTCTCCTTCCCAGGTTTTGCCGGTCTGCTGGCCAGTCTGGGCGCCCGGGTAGAGCTGGATGATGATTCCAGCTTCTCTGGTCAGCACCTGCAAATTGTGCTAGAATAATGGCGGGAGGGATGGCTCGTTGTCCCGAGTGCCGAATGTTGCCATTGACGGCCCGGCTGGTTCAGGTAAGAGTACAGTCGCCAGGCTGGTTGCTCAGAAGCTGGATTTTTTGTATGTAGACACCGGCGCCATGTACCGCGCCGTTACTTACCTTGCCCTGAAAACGGCCGTTAACCTGGATGATCAGGATGCTCTGGGGTCACTGGCTGAAGCTACGAAGTTCTCAAACGTACGTTTTTGCAGCAGCGGCGGCGACGTAGCGCTGTGGTGCGACGGCGCCAATGTCACTCCCTACCTGAGAAAATGGGATGTGACCAGGGAGGTGGCGCGTGTAGCCGCAGTGCCAATGGTGCGCCATTGTCTCGTCAGAAGCCAGCGGGTGTTTGCGCGCAGCGGCGGAGTGGTCATGGAGGGGCGGGATATCGGAACGGTTGTCCTTCCGGATGCGGAGTTCAAGTTCTTTTTGACCGCCGACCTGGACACCAGGATAGAGCGGAGAGCATTGGAGATGAGCGGCAACGGGTGGACTGTCGATCCGGAGGAACTGTGCCGCCAGTTTATTTACAGGGATGAGATGGATTTGAAGAGAACTGTCGGCCCCTTGAAGGCGGCGCCCGATGCTGTAGTGATCGAGGGTACCGCTTTAACTGCGGATGAGATAGTGGATCGAATTGTAACTGTGTGTCAGGGGAGGGTCGCCTGATTTATTACTGGATTGGCCGTGCCTTTTGCCGTTTCCTGATCTTTTTTATCTGGCGCTGGAGGGTCGAGGGGCTGGAGAACTTCCCGTCCGAGGGGCCTGTAATCGTGGTTGCCAACCATGTCAGCTACTGGGATCCTGTTCTGATCGGCTCTGCTCTGCCCAGACAGGTATTTTTTATGGCCAAAAAGGAGATTTTTTCTATTCCGGTACTGGGTTTTTCGCTTAAAAGCTGGGGTGTCTTCCCGGTGGACCGCAGCCGTCCGGACCGCGGCACCATCAAGCGGGTGCTGGATCTGCTGAAACAGGGGCAGGTGGTCGCTGTCTTTCCTGAAGGAACCCGGAGCAAGACCGGGTCGCTGTTGCCTTTCAGCACCGGGGCGGCTTATTTTGCCACCAGAACCGGAGTGCCGGTTTGTCCCGCCGCTGTAATCACGGTCAGAGGTTCATCCTCCTGGGGCCTGTGGCGGAGATTGTCGCTCCACATCGGCTCATGCACCAGTTTTTCCGGCGACCGGAAACAGGACATGGGGTCAGTAACCAGCCAGATGATGCTGGAAATTCAAGAATTATTGAATGGCAGCGCCACTTAGCAGGAATCTTGTTTTTTACGACGAAATTTCTATTATTGATGTTTTATAGGCGCACGCTCGCGAGGCGTCAGAGGGAGTTGATTTACCAGCTTGAGAATCAGGCGCGCCAGGTCGGCAGGATTCTGTTTCGGTGTTCGGAGGGCGCTGGAGCATGCCGGGAGAGCCGTGGAAGCATATGGGCCTGTATGCTCCCTGGGCGAATTGATCCATAACCCTGATGTTGTGGCTGACTTGCGCCGAAAAGGCGTCGCTGTCATTGACGACCTCAGCGAGGCCCGGGGAAGACCGGTGTTGATCAGGTCGCACGGGGTGGCCCCAGAAGTTTTTAATTCTGCCCGGGAGCAGGGTATAGTGATCATCGACACTACGTGCCCCTTCGTGAGAAGGGTGCAGGAGCGGGCCGAAGAGCTGACGCAGCAAGGCTACCAGGTAGTGGTGATCGGATCGGCCGAGCACCCCGAAGTCAGGGGAATCCTGGGATGGACCGGATACAAGGCAGTTGTGGTTTACGACCGGGATGATATAGAACGCCTGCCATTCGTTGAAAAGCTTGGCGTCTTGTCCCAGACCACCCAGACCAGGGAACGGCTTTACCGGGTTGCCGGAGAACTGGTCGGCAAGGCCCGGGAGGTCAGAATCTACGATACGATCTGCAGGGCAAGCCTGGCCAGGCAGGAAGAAGCTACTGCCATTGCCTCGCAGGTGTCGATGATGGTGGTAATCGGCGGCAGGAACAGTGCCAACACCTGCGAGCTGGCTGAAATCTGCCGGCGTTGCGTTCCTACCGTTCATATAGAGAATGCTGCCGAATTGGATCCGTCCCTGTTAAAGGGTATGAATTCAGTTGGGGTAACCGCTGGGGCTTCCACCCCAGATTGGATAATTGAGGAGGTCATTGGAGGCATGTCTATGTTTGATGAAGATCTGGAAACACAACAAGTAAGTCCGCAGGAGGCGACACCGGAAGTCCTGCCGGACGAGGCACCGCAGAGCGAAGCGACTGTCCTGCTCGAAACCGAAACCTCGCCGGAGCAGGCCCCGGACGAGGCACCGCAGAGCGAAGCGACTGTCCTGCTCGAAACCGAAACCTCGCCGGAGCAGGCCCCGGACGAGGCACCGCCGGAGCCGGTGCAACTGGAACCGGGACAAGAGGAGATGATGAACCTCGATTTTGCCGGGACACCGCGCCAGATACAGCAGGGCGATGTCATCAACGGGACCGTTGTCCAGGTGCGAGATGACGAGGTCTTAATAGATATTGGCGGAAAGTCCGAGGGCGTAATCCCGCGCCAGGAACTGGCTTTAAAGAGCGTCGATAATCTCCATGATATTGTCAAGGAGGGTGACGCGATCGACGTTTTCGTACTGCGGATCGACAACGACGAGGGGCACCTGATTCTTTCCAAGAAAAGGGCGGACCGGGCGGGTGCCCTCCAGCAGGTGGAGCAGGCCCTGGACACCAAAGAGGAAATGGCGGGCGAAGTCCTGAAGGTGGTCAAAGGCGGGCTGCTCGTAGATGTTTTGGGCATGCGGGGCTTTGTGCCGGCATCGCTGGTGGAAAGAGGCTATGTGGGCGACCTGGACAAGTATGTTGGCAAGATGCTGCGCCTGCGGGTGATCGAGTTTGATAAAAACCGGGGCAAGGTCGTATTATCCCAGAAGGCGATTCTCCAGGAAGAATATATCCAGGCCCAAAAAGAACTGTGGGAGACGATCCAACCCGGTGAGATCAGAAAGGGTACGGTGCGGCATCTGACCAGCTTCGGCGCCTTTGTGGACCTGGGTGGTGTAGATGGTTTGCTGCACATTTCCGAGCTGTCCTGGGGCCGGGTCAAGCACCCCTCGGAGGCGGTTCAGGAAGGCGAAGAGGTCGAGGTCTACGTGATCTCCGTCGACCGGGACAGCAAACGGATCTCTCTCAGCCTCAAGCAAGCCCAGGCGAATCCCTGGAAGACTGTTGACGAGCGCTACCAGATCGGCCAGAACATAAAGGGTACCATCGTCAGGATGGTTTCTTTCGGGGCATTTGTGGAGCTCGAACCCGGGGTCGAGGGGCTGGTGCACATCTCCAGGCTGGCCGACTTCCGGGTAGCCAAGCCGGAAGATGTGATCTCCGCCGGGCAAGAGGTTGATGTAAAGGTTCTGGATATCAACAAGCAGGACCAGAGGATCAGCCTGAGCATCAAGGATGCCATGAGGGGAGAGAGCAAGCCCAAGAGGCCGGAACGGGAGTCCAGGAACGATAGAGAGGCCGTTGCCGGAGATGATCAGGAACTGTCGCAGAACCTGGGTGCGATGATCGGGGTACTGCAGGCACAATCCGAGCACCAGGACTCTTAGCCGCAGGGGGAGTTTTTCATCCTCTCCGCGCTATCGCCGATCAACAAATTGAGGGAGGGGAAAGGCATGCCGATGTATACTTTCAACTGCGGTAAATGCCATGAGGAGTTTACCAAGTTGGTCGCGACAGACTGCAAGGATCAGGTAACCTGCCCCCATTGCGGCAGCAGTAACCTGAGGCAGTTGTTTCGCCGCTTCAATTATGTCAAGATCACCCAGAAATACCACCCTGAATGTCGTAACACCCTCAACTGTGTGAGCGCCAAGCGGTTTGGCTGCGGGAAATACGCCAAAGATCCGGTACCACCCATCAGTTGATCTATGGACGCAGCGGCGATAATCCTGGCTGGCGGAAAAAGCTCCCGCTTCTGCGGGAACAAGGCCCTGGTAGAAATAGCTTCCCAGAGGCTGATCGACAGAGTGGTATACAAATTGAAAGATTTCTTCACCCTGCTGATCCTGGTTACCAATTCTCCGGAGGAATATCAGGGGCTGGCAGTGGATATCATCGGCGATCTGATACCGGGAAAAGGGCCCCTGAGCGGTATCCATGCCGGTCTGGTGGCATCGCCGTACAGCCTGAATTTTGTGGTCGGTTGCGATATGCCCTTTGTCAGTGGCGAGCTGGGAGCTTACCTGGTAGAGCGGGCAGATCCGGATGATGATGCGGTCGTGCCCTTCGTCAATGGTTATGTGGAGCCGTTGTCGGCAGTTTACCGGAAGACCTGCATCCCTTTCATCGAGGCCTTGCTATTTACGGATAAACCCAAGGTGGCCGCTTTTTATGATCAGGCCAGGGTGAAGTACATCAAAGATGAAGAATTAATTGCTTTCGGTGGCGGGAACTGCTTTTTTAACATCAATACCAGGGAGGATTTAATAAAGGCCTTGGAAATATTCCCGAAGCAGTAACAAATGGTGTGACGCCCGGCCGTCCTGGCGCCGTACCAGAAGATGAAGATTGTGAATCCAGGTGTGCGCAATAGCCAAAAATATCTCGTTGAAGAACCGGCTGTGGCCGGTTTTTTATTGTCCTGGGCAGCGCATTGTTTCTTATTGAAAGTGACAGACTAAAAGAGAAAAAGAGGGAATCCTTGACTAATTCGTGCCGGTCAAGGATAATGGAAAAAAAATGGAGCACAATTTGGTGGTTGGCGGTTTGTGGTTGGAGGGGCAAAAAGGGCCCAGATCGTTATCTGACAGGTATTGGTATTTTCCAACGGCAAATTGCTAATTGCCAAAGGCTCTTTTGGTGGCTGGTGGTAAGTGGTGGGAAAAAAGAATTAGGACCGGCAGGCAAGGCCCAGCGGCTAACGATTAATTGATGGTTGCTGGTTGATCACCATCGATCATGCGCCAGGCACCAATATGGGAGATCAATGGCAGACCAGCGACCAACGACCAATTTGACCGGCTTGAAAATTCCGGCGACCGGCGGCCCGCGACCGGCGGCCAATAAGAACCTGGCCATCACAATAGCAGGAGTGATCCCGGGGTCGCCTGCTGACGAATGCGGGATTAAAAGCGGCGACCGGTTGCTTTCGGTCAACGGCATTCTCCCCAGGGATACAATTGAATACAGTTTCCTCGCCTGCGGGGAGGACGTCAGGCTCAGAATCCGAAGCGGCCGGCGGGACAGGACGTTGCTGGCGCACAAAGATTGTGACGCCAACCTGGGGCTGGTGTTTGAGAGCGATTGCTTCAACGGTGTCAAAAGATGCCGTAATCATTGCCTTTTCTGCTTCGTGGACCAGTTGCCTCCGGGGCTTCGTCCCTCTCTCTACGAAAAAGACGACGATTACCGCCTTTCTTTTTTACACGGCAACTTCCTGACCATGACCAACCTGGATGAGCGGGAGTTCCGCCGGATCGAGAGCCTCCATCTCAGTCCCCTGTACATCTCCGTTCATGCTACCGACCCCGGAGTCAGGGGTTTCCTGCTGGGCAGGCAGGGACCGGTTCCAGTGCTTGACCAGATGGAGCGGCTGGCTGACGGCGGAGTCACCATGCACGTTCAGGTCGTGCTGTGCCCGGGCATCAACGATGGCGACGTTCTGAGAAAAACCGTCGACGACCTGGCTGTTCTCTGGCCGCAGGTGGCTACAGTCGGAATTGTGCCGGTCGGGCTGACCAGATTTCGCAATGCCCGCCCGCAGGTGCGGGCCTTTACGAGAGCGGAGTGCACCGGGTTGATCCGGAAGGTGGTCGTCCTTCAAGAGGGCTTTTTGCGCAAACTGGGGGTCTCGTTTGTATACCTGGCGGACGAGTTCTTTATCCGGGCGCGCCTGCCTTTTCCAAGAGCGTGTTCGTATGACTGTTTTCCCCAACTGGAAAACGGGATCGGCAATGGACGGTTTTTCCAGGATGAGTTTCGCAGGCTGATGCCTGTGCTTCCCGAGCGGTTGCGCCGCCCGCGCCGCCTCTTTGTAACCACCGGCAGGGCGGGCGCGGCGGTCCTGGAGCCGGTGATCCGCCGTTTAAGGAGGATCCGCAACCTGGATGTGTCCCTGATTCCGGTCACCAGCACCTTCTTTGGCCCGCGCATCAGCGTCACCGGTCTGCTGACCGGGCGCGACCTGGTGTGGGGCCTGCGGGGCTTGCGGGGCGAAGAGGCGCTTCTGCCCGGTATTGTCCTGAAACAGGGTACATCCCTGTTGCTGGATGGGATGTCCGTGGAGCAGGTCGCCTCCCAGACCGGCTGCCGTCTCAGGGTGTTGGAACCGACCGCCGGCGCTCTGGTGGAAGCAGTGCTCAGGGACGCCTGAGTGCCCGGCACTCGACGGATACATCTCATAGCAGGAATAGCAGGTCAAGTGGCATTAAGAGGGTTACTGTTCTGTATGCCTTGAGTGCCGGGAGTGGCGCTCTGACGAAGAGAGGGAGCGGGATTTATGGCAAAACCGGTGGTGGCAATAGTCGGCCGGCCAAACGTGGGAAAATCCGCGCTTTTTAACCGCCTTACGGGGGGGCGCACGGCGATCGTGGCGGATGTATCCGGGGTTACCCGGGACCGCCTGTACAGAGACGTGGAATGGAACCGGGCGGTCTTTTCCCTGATCGACACCGGCGGCCTCTTCCCCGAGGACGAGGAATTTGCCGCCCATATCCAAGAGCAGGTGGACAAGGCCATCAGTGAGGCCGACCTGGTCCTGTTGGTGGTGGATGGACGGGTGGGACCGACTACCGAGGATGTGGAGATCGCGCAACTGCTGCAAAAAACCAGGAGAAAAACGGTTATTGCCGTAAACATGGTGGACAATTACAAGGAAAGCCATGTGGCGTACAATTTCCTGGAACTGGGTCTTGGCGATCCGGTGCCGGTCTCGGCGTTGCACGGCCTCAATATAGACGAGCTGTTGGATCGGGTCGTGGACCTGCTGTCCCCGACTTCTGAAGTACAGGACGAGGAGGAGGAGATCAGGGTAGCCGTCGTCGGGAGGCCGAACGTGGGGAAGTCCTCCCTGGTAAACGCCCTGCTGAAAGAAAAACGGCTGATCGTCAGCGATTTGCCGGGAACCACCCGGGATGCCATTGACACGGTGTTGACCAGGGACGGGCGCCGGTACGTCCTGGTGGACACGTCCGGCCTCAAAAAGCGCAGCCGGGTTACCGCCAACGTCGAGTATTACAGCATGCTACGTTCCCTGAAGGCGATCGACCGGGCGGATATCGCCCTGCTGGTGCTCGACGCCGGTCAGGGGACGGTCGAACAGGATAAAAAGATCGGTGGGCATATTCAGGAGGCTGGGAAAGGACTTGTAATAGTAGTTAACAAGTGGGACCTGGTCGAGACCCAGGACGCCAGGAACAGGTTCGAGCGGCTCGTCCGGACCGAACTGGATTTTCTGAGCTATGCAGTTATCCACTACGTTTCGGCGAACAGCGGCAAGGGCGTTCTCAAGATCCTCGATCACGTCGACAACGTCAATCAGCAGCAGACCAGGCGGATCAGCACCGGAAACCTGAACACCTGGTTGAACGAGACTGTTTGCCTGAATCCACCTCCCTCTGTCAAGGGCCAGGAGGTCAAGATTTACTACGTGGTGCAAGTGAGCATCAAGCCCCCTACATTTGTTTTTTTCGTCAACAAGCCGGACAAGCTGCACTTTTCCTATAAACGCTACCTGGAGCGGCGATTGCGCGAGAGCTACGGTTTCGAGGGGACGCCCCTGCAGTTGATCTTCCGTCCGCGCTCTTCTCGAGGCTAGGGTTCGATGTTCGATGTTCGATGTTTTCACTGGAACAAAAGTTTTTGAATCTCGAATGTCAAACCTCGAGAAGGGGGCAGGTTCGCCTTGTTCTGGTTCATCGTACTGGTCATAGGGAGTTACCTGGTCGGCTCCATTCCCTGCGGTTACCTGCTGGGCAAGTCGAGAGGGGTCGACCTGCGCCGGCAGGGAAGCGGCAATATCGGCACCACCAACGCTTTTCGCGTGCTGGGAAAACAGTTGGGAATGGCGGTCTTTTTCTGCGATGCCGCCAAAGGCTTCTTTCCTGCCCTGATCGGGGCGCATCACGCCCCAGCCTGGGGGGTGGCGGCAGGCCTGGCCGCCGTGGTTGGACATAACTGGTCTGTTTTCCTGGGGTTTCGCGGCGGACGGGGGGGGGCCACCGGGATGGGGGTGGCGCTGGCGTTGGTTACCAAGGCGATCTTCGTGGCCATGATCATCTGGCTGCTGGTCATCACTATGACCGGTTATGTATCTCTGGGATCGATCATTGCCGCCCTGTCCGTGCTGGTGATCGCCCTGTTCTTCAATGTCCAGTTCATCTATTTTATCTTTCTCGTACCCGCGGTGGTCATGATCGTGATCAAGCACCTGCCCAATATCCGCCGCCTGCGAAACGGGACCGAGAACCGGATGCGCATCTGGTAAGCGTCACCGGCGCGCCCTCCTCGCCCGGCGGGCGCGGGCTGGGTGCCTGACAACCAACGACTAAAAGCACTGGAGAGGACATCTGATCGTGAGTGAGGTGCAGCCGGTGATCGAGGAGATCGCAATTCTAGGAGCAGGAAGCTGGGGAACAGCTTTGGCAGCGCACCTGGCTTCCCAGTGTCAAGTCGTCAAGCTGTGGGAGCGGGATACGGGGCTTGCCGGTCAACTTGCCGAAACCAGGCGCAATGAACATTATCTGCCGGGCGTGATCCTTCCTCCAGGAGTGGTGGTGACCGCCGATCTCCAGGAAGCGCTGGAGCGGGCCGAGTTTGTGGTGTTGGCAGTTCCATCACAGGGCATCAGGGATGTTGTGGGCAGGAGCCGCGACCTGCTGCGGCCTGGCAGCGCCCTGGTGAACGCGGCCAAGGGGTTGGAAGATGCTACCTGCCTTCGACTCTCCGAAGTGGTCTGCGAGGAGGCGCCGGAGTTTGCCAATCGGCTGGCAGTGATCTCCGGGCCGAGTCACGCCGAAGAGGTGGGCCGGGGAATGCCCACCGCAGTGGTGGTGGCCGCCACTGCACAAGAATTGGCCGGGCAGGTCCAGGACCTGTTTATGACGGCTAACTTTCGTGTCTACACCAGTTCGGACCTGGTTGGGATAGAATTGGGGGGCGCTCTCAAAAACATCATTGCCCTTGCAGCAGGTATTGCCGAGGGTCTGGGCTACGGTGACAACACTAAAGCGGCTTTGCTGACCAGGGGCCTGACGGAGATCGCCAGGCTGGGAATCGCCTTGGGTGCAAGCCCGCTCACCTTTCTGGGTCTTGCCGGCGTGGGAGACCTGATCGTTACCGCCACCAGCAAGCACAGCCGCAACAGGAAGGCGGGTGTTCTGCTTGGACAGGGCCTCTCCCTCCAGGAAGCTCTCGAGCAGGTAGGCATGGTGGTAGAAGGCGTCCAGACAATCAGAGCAGCCAGGCTGTTGGCCCGCGACCGGGGGATCGAGATGCCCATCACGGAGCAGACCTTTCAGGTGCTGTTCTCCGGTTTGGCGCCGGGGCTGGCCGTGTCCAACCTGATGACCCGTTCGAAGCGCCATGAGGTCGAGGACATCTTCTTGAACAGGATCTGCTGATCGTGGCAGTGGCATTGCATCATTGAACATGCGCAGAAAGAAAAGCTGAAGCGCTCCCAACAGGGGGCGTTTTTTAACTTGTCCTGTTGTCCTGGAATACCAAAATATGACTATGCATATAATTAATAACGGCGGTTGGTTCTGTGCCGTGCTATGGCAGTGGGTAGCGGATAGGAGCCGGCCTGCAGAAATAAAGCATGAAAACGGATTGTCCTGCATAAGAAAGATCAGGGAGGGGGGTACCGATGGAAAAGATCAATATCTTCCATGACCTCGCAGAACGAACCGGAGGCGATATCTATATAGGTGTCGTCGGGCCGGTCCGGACCGGAAAGTCCACCTTTATCAAACGTTTTATGGAAATGCTGGTGTTGCCCAACATAGAAAATGTCTATGACCGCGACCGCGCCAGGGATGAACTGCCCCAGAGCGGCGCCGGAAAGACAATCATGACGGTTGAGCCCAAGTTCATTCCCAACGAGGCGGTGGAGATCTCCATCAAGGACGGCCTCAGCGTGAAGATCAGGGTGGTGGACTGCGTGGGTTACGCCGTGGACGGGGCGCTCGGCTACGAGGCCGAGAGCGGTCCGCGCATGGTCAGAACACCTTGGTTTGAAGAGGAGATCCCTTTTCAGGACGCAGCGGAGATCGGAACGCGCAAGGTGATCGCGGAGCATTCGACGATCGGCGTTGTCGTGCTGACGGACGGTTCGATCACCGATATCCCCAGGTCAAGCTATTCAGAGGCGGAGGAGCGGGTTATCTGGGAACTCAAGGAATTGGGAAAGCCCTACGTCATCGTTCTCAACTCCCTCCATCCGGATCTGGAAGAGACAGTCGATCTGGTGCGGGACATGGAAGATAAGTACGATGTTCCAGTGCTGGCGCTGAACGCCGCCGAGATGGAACAGGACGATATCTTGAGTATTCTGCAGGAGGCCCTCTATGAGTTTCCGGTTCAGGAGGTCAGCGCCAACCTGCCCCTGTGGATCGAGGAACTGGAGCCGGGCCACTGGCTGAGGGCCGATCTCGACCAGGCGATCCAGGATGCGGTGAGCGGCGTCCACCGCCTGAGGGAGATCGACCAGGCGGTCGAGCAGATCAAGAAGGATGACTTTGTAGCCACGGCATCCCTCGAGGACGTGAACCTGGGCACGGGAGTGGCCGTGATCGACATCAAGACCCGGGACGGGTTGTTCCACAAAGTACTGGAAGAGGTGAGCGGTCTCTCCATCTCCGGTGACCAGGATGTCCTCAGGTACCTGCGGGACCTTAGCCTGGCACAGCACGAGTACGAGAAGGTGGCTCCCGCCCTGGAGGAAGTCCAGGAGATGGGGTACGGGGTGGTTGCTCCCAGCCTGGAAGATATGAACTTGGAAGAGCCGGAACTGATCAGGCAGGGAAACCGGTTCGGAGTGCGCCTGAAGGCCAGTGCCCCCTCTCTGCACATCATCAAGGCGGACATCACCGCGGAGATCACACCGATCATCGGCACTGAGAAGCAGTGCGAAGAGCTGGTGCGGTATATGCTTGAAGAATTCGAGGACGATCCCCAGAAGATCTGGCAGAAGGACATCTTCGGCAAGTCTCTGCACGACCTGGTCCGGGAGGGAATTCAGAACAAGCTCCACCGGATGCCGGAAAATGCCCAGGTCAAACTCCAGGAGACCGTGAGCAGGATCGTCAACGAAGGAAGCGGAGGGCTGATCTGCATCATCATCTGACCCGGCACGGGGCGGATGCATCTCACTGTGCAGCCCAGCACTCAATTGAGGTTATTATTTTGAAAAATTGGGCGAAGCCCGGCGCCGGGTGCCGGGTGCCCTCTGGGCGTGGCGTGGCGCGGCGTGGCTGTACAACTTTCTGGTAATATGCAAGAATCCCTGCGCGCCGACGGAAAAACACGAATAATGTAGAAAAGCCCGAAGAAGCAGGAATAGACGCCTGTTGTCTCGAATACTCTACAGTTGTATAAGATAGAGATGGTATTTTGTACGAAGTAGGTGAGGCAGCATTGTCTGAAGTGATCGGGATAGGCCTGATGGGCGTGGGAACTGTAGGGTCGGGCGTGGTCAAGCTGCTCCAGGCAAATGAGAGCCAGATCACGCAGCGCGCCGGGAAACGCGTGGTGATCAGGAGAGTCCTGGAACGGGATGCGGAAAAGCTGCGAGTTCTGGGTCTGACGGACGTGGGCACTGACCGGTGGCAGGATCTCCTGGAAGATCCGGAAATCCAGATTGTCGTGGAACTGCTGGGTGGCATCGAACCGGCCCGCACATACCTGGTAGAAGCGCTACGCAAGGGTAAACACGTGGTGACCGCCAACAAGGATCTGGTTGCCGCTCACGGAAGGGATCTATTTGAGGCCGCCGCTGCCACCAAGTCGGACCTGTACTTCGAGGCCAGCGTCGGTGGCGGCATTCCGGTGATCAGGGTTTTGAAGGAGAGTTTGGCTGCCAACCGGATCGAGGCAGTCATCGGCATAGTCAACGGCACCACCAACTATATCCTCACCCGCATGGGTAACGAGGGAATCGATTTCGAAACGGCGCTTTCCGCGGCTAAAGCCGCCGGCTATGCGGAGGCGGACCCGAGCGCCGACGTGGAAGGCTTTGATGCTGCCAGGAAGATCGCCATCCTGGCTTCTATCGCGTTCAACACCCGCATCACTCCCGACAATGTTTTCGTTGAAGGGATCACCGGGGTCACTCCCCAGGACATCAGCTACGCCCAGGAACTCGGATATGTGATCAAGCTGCTGGCGATCGCCAGGGAACAGGACGAGGTGGAGGTCCGGGTGCACCCGGCCCTGCTGCCCAAGAGCCACCCCCTGGCGAGCGTTCAGGGTGTGTTCAACGCCATCTTTGTCCAGGGCAATGCGGTGGGGGAGACCATGTTCTACGGTCAGGGCGCCGGACAGATGCCTACCGCCAGCGCCGTGGTGGGTGACGTGATGGAGATCGTGCACAACTTGAACAGCAACAGCACGGGGCGTTTTTCCTGCACCTGTTTTTATGAGAAAAAGATCAGGCCGAAGGGGCAGTTTCACAGCAGGTATTACATCCGCCTGGTGGTGAGTGACCAGCCCGGAGTGCTCGCCAGCATTGCCGGAGTGTTCGGGAACCACAGGGTAAGCCTGGAATCGGTGATCCAGAAGCGGACCCTGAACGTTTCAGGCTTCTCCATGGCCGAGCTGGTACTGATCACCCACGAGGTCGAGGAGCAGGACATCCAGGATGCTCTGACGGTGATCAGGGGTCTCTCCATCGTCGGCTCGGTAGAGAACGTGATCCGAGTCGAGGGAGGTGGCCGTGTCTGATGACCTGGCGCGGGGTAATCGACGCCTATCGATCTTTCCTGCCCATTAGCGGGCAGACACCCGTGGTCACCCTCTACGAGGGAAATACCCTGCTGCTGCCCGCCCCCAGGCTGGCCAAACAGTTCGGGGTCGACATCTACCTGAAGTTTGAGGGCCAGAATCCCACCGGTTCCTTTAAGGACCGGGGGATGACGGTGGCTGTCAGCAAGGCGGTGGAGAGTGGATCGCAGGCAATCATGTGCGCCTCCACCGGGAATACATCAGCCTCCGCAGCCGCCTACGCAGCCAGGGCTGGAATCAAATGCATCGTCCTGGTACCCGCCGGCTATGTCGCCCTGGGCAAACTCGCCCAGGCGCTGATCTACGGCGCCGAAGTCATTGCCATTGACGGCAACTTTGACACCGCCCTGAAACTGGTGCGCCAGATCACCGAGTCCTACCCGCTGACACTGGTCAATTCCTTGAACCCGCATCGCATTGAAGGGCAGAAGACCGCTGCCTTCGAGGTCTGCGACCAGTTGGGTTCGGCCCCGGACTACCTGGCCCTGCCGGTTGGCAACGCCGGCAATATCACTGCCTACTGGAAGGGTTTCCAGGAGTACCGGGAGGCGGGGCGCAGCGACAGCCTGCCGCAGATGCTGGGGTTTCAGGCAGCGGGCGCGGCGCCGATTGTTGACGGCAGGTTGGTGCCCGAGCCGCAGACGGTGGCGACGGCGATCCGGATCGGCAATCCCGCCAGTTGGCAGAAGGCTGTACAGGCGTTGGAAGAGTCTCACGGCCGGATCGAAAAGGTGACTGACGAGGAGATCATCGAGGCCTACAAGATGGTCGCCCGCTTGGAAGGTCTTTTTGTGGAACCCGCATCGGCGGCAGCCCTGGCCGGGGTCGTCAAGCTGGCTAAAACGGGCTTCTTCCCCCCTGGCAGCCGCCTTGTGTGTATCATGACCGGCCACGGGTTGAAGGACCCTGATACCACTCTGAATACCTGCAAGCTGCAGCCCAGGGTGGTCCCCGGCGAACAGCAGGCGGTCATGGAGTTGTTGCATAACTTGAACGTGCTCTAATTCAAGTAGGAATAGGAGATATAGAAGTGGGTCGAAAAGTCGTAGTCAGGGTGCCGGCGAGTGTGGCCAACCTGGGGTCGGGCTTTGACGCCATGGGCATGGCCCTGAACCTGTACAACGTGGTTGAACTGGAAGAGACCGGCGCTGGATACCAGATCGAGGTGGCTGGAGAGGGGGAACAGGTTCTCCCGAGGGACAAGAGCAACCTGGTGGCACAGGCTATCAACAGGCTTTTTGAGGTTTCCTCTCATCCTGCATCCGGATGGCGGCTGTATTTGAGCAACAACATTCCACTGCAGAGCGGCCTGGGCAGCAGCGCCGCCGCCATCGTCGGCGGCCTGGTGGCGGCCAATGCCGTAGCCGGATATCCCCTTTCCCTGAAACAGATTCTCTCCCAGGCGATTGCCCTGGAAGGGCATCCGGACAATGTGGCCGCCGCCCTGATGGGCGGGGTGGTGGTGATCGTGCCGGAGGAGAACGCTGCCGCAGACAATGCAAGCGCCGCGCCCGACTACCTGTACACCTGTTTCAAGCCGCCCGCGGGCCTCGTGGCGTATACAGTGATCCCCGGGTTCACCCTGTCCACCAGCCTGGCCAGGCATATCCTGCCGGAGCAGGTGTCTTTAAAGGACGCGGTTTTCAACCTGGCTCGGGCAGCCATGCTGGCCATGGCCCTGCGTGATGGGGACTGGGATAAGCTGGGCACTGCCATGCAGGACCGCATCCATCAACCATACCGCGCCCACCTGATCGAGGGTTTGGANNCCTGGTTCCAAAGCGGGAGAAGTGATGCGCAAAGTATTCATGGCTCATGGGGCCGAAGCCAGGGTACTGGAGTTGCAACCGAGCCCTTTCGGCGCATATGCTGAAATATCTACACTTTGACAGAATCGCTCCGGACTCTCGTGGCATCGATGAGTTGGGATCGGAACGTGGGAGGGTTCTTAGCCGTGCCGATCATCGTTCAGAAATTCGGGGGTACATCGGTCGCCGATCCTGACCTGATCAGGAACGTGGCACGCCGGGTGGCGAAAACCAGGGACCAGGGCAAGCAGGTGGTCGTGGTGGTCTCGGCCATGGGCCATACCACCGACAAACTCGTCGAACTGGCCAGAGCGGTAGGTGACTGCACCCCGGAGCGGGAGATGGACATGCTTCTGGCAACAGGCGAGCAGGTTACTATCGCCCTGCTGGCCATGGTCCTGAAGGGGATGGGTTATCCCGCCATCTCCCTGACCAGCGCCCAGGCCGGCATCATTACCGATAATGCCCACACCAAGGCCAGGATCATATCTGTAGATCAGGAGCGGATCGGGCAAGAGCTGGAGAAGGGTCAGATCGTGGTGGTGGCCGGTTTCCAGGGGATAAACGCCCGGAACGAGACGACCACCCTCGGCCGGGGCGGTTCGGATACCACCGCGGTGGCTCTGACGGCGGCTTTGAATGCAGAGGTCTGCGAGATCTACACCGACGTGGACGGCGTCTATACCGCAGACCCGCGCCTCATACCGGAGGCCCTGAAGCTTGACTGCATCTCCTATGACGAGATGCTGGAGTTGGCCAGCCTTGGCGCCTTGGTCCTGCAGGCGCGCTCGGTGGAGTATGCCAAGCACTACGGGGTCACCATCCACGTCAGGTCCAGTTTCAACGATAACCGGGGTACATTGGTGAAGGAGGTTTCCGGCATGGAAGAGTATCGCCAGCTGAGCGGGGTGGCTCACGATGTTAATGTGGCAAAGATCGGACTTTTCGATGTTCCCGACCGGCCCGGGATCGCCAAGCATCTGTTCAAGGCGCTGGCTGCCGAAAAGGTCGACGTCGACATGATCATTCAGAGTTGGATGCGCAGCGGGAAGAACGATATCGTGTTTACGGTCACCAGGGACGACCTTCCCAGGGCTCTCCCGGTGGTTAAAAGAGTGGTTGGAGAGATCGGGGCAGCGGGGATGGACTGTAACGACCATATGGCCAAGGTGTCGATCGTGGGCGCCGGCATGGTCTCCAACCCTGGTGTCGCTGCTGACATGTTCGAGGCGCTGGCCAACGAGAATATCAATATCAACATGATCAGCACTTCGGAGATCAAGATCTCCTGCGTCATTGAGGAGGATGAGGCGATCAGGGCGGTCAAGGCTATCCACGCCAGGATGATTGAGAAACAACCCGCATGAGCCGTATCGGATGTCAGAATCAAGAAGCGGCGCCTGAACGGTCAACTTGACTTAGGCAGCAAGAGCGAATACAATTTAAACGATCAGGGTGTAGCTCAGCTTGGTAGAGCGCTTGCTTGGGGTGCAAGAGGTCGTGGGTTCAAATCCCGCCACTCTGACCATCTGAAAATGAACGGGGAGAAAGCCGCCCCGTTTTTTATTATCTCTGGCGACTGCTCAGCCCGCCAAGGATTTAAAAGCAAGGTATCTTAGCCCGAAGGTGGCCGGGAAGATAGGCGTTTTGACCGGTCAGGCCGCCGAATCCAGGGCGAAAAATATTATTGACAATTATTAACGAAGTGTTAAAATTTAAGTGGACTGGAACAGGTACCGAGATATGTAATCAGGTACCGGTTAGATTCCTTTTTTTACGTTTATTTTGCCGAAATAACGAAAATTGGAGGAGGTCGAGACTATTAATGACAATGTTAAACTCTTTGGGGCGTCATGTTTTAGCTGAATTGTACGGTTGTGCATTCGAGGCCCTGGATGACCTGGAGCTGGTTCAGAAGTACATGAAGGATGCAGCGCTGGCAGCAGGGGCCGAGATCAGGGAATGCGTCTTCCACAAGTTCAGCCCTCAAGGGGTAAGTGGTGTGGTGGTAATTTCGGAGTCTCACCTGGCGATCCATACCTGGCCTGAATTAGGCTACGCAGCAGTTGACGTATTTACATGCGGAGAAAAAGTCGATCCCTGGGATGCCTGTAAATACCTTATCGACAAATTTCGTGCAGAGTATATGACAGCCAACGAGATCAGGCGGGGGATCATGGAGACTGGCCAAAAAGCGGCGGTAAACCTTTAGGGGGGATATTTATTTTAAACCGCCTATATAACAAAATATCGAAGGGGTAGCTTGAGCCTTGCAAAAGTGTTGTAAGGCTCGTTTATTTTTAAAAACACATAAATTTTTCTTCAAGGCCAAAGAGGAATTATTACAAAAAGAGAGAATAGTGTTCTTAACGATGACTATGAATGTTAAGGGGAGGTCGTCATGGGAGAGTTGGACTTATCTCAAACTCTGGAGAAAAATCGGTCTTTCGTGGATGCTGTCATTGAGGAAACCGGGTCGGATATCCGTCAGTGTTACCAGTGCACCAAGTGCTCCGGTGGTTGCCCTGGTGCATTCGCGATGGATTACCTGCCGAACCAGATCATCCGTATGCTGATGCTGGGGATGGTGGAAGAAGTCCTCAAGTCGAAGACCATCTGGGTCTGCATGAGCTGCAACACCTGCACCACCCGGTGTGTCCGCGACATCGACGTGGCTGCAGTGATGGATGACTTGCGCAAGGAAGCGATCAGGCACGGCTATACAGAGCACGCCACGAATGTGGTCGCCTGCAATAACACCTTCCTGTGGACGGTTCGCTCCTGGGGGCGGCTGTTCGATGCCGGCATGCTGATGATCTACAACATGAAGACCAGCAATCCAATGAAAGATATGCAGTTTGCCCTTCCTATGATGAAGAGAGGCAAGTCCCCGGTGATCCCGATTCCCCACAAGATCAAGGGGGCAAAGGAAGTTAAAAAAATCTTCGAGAAGACCAAGCAGGAGGGGAAATAGATGCCCAAGTATGCTTTATATCCGGGATGTTCTCTGGAATCCAGCGGTATCGAGTATGGAATGTCGACCCACGCCGTAGCTCATGCGCTGGGGATCGAGTTTGTTGAAGTCCCCGAGTGGAACTGTTGTGGGGCTTCTGCAGCCCACATGACCGATCACCTGCTGTCCCTCGCTCTCCCCGCCAGGGTGCTGGCTAAGGCGGAAACGATCCCCGGGGTGACGGAAATGGTTGCCCCCTGCGCTGCCTGTCACATCAGGTTTGCGGCGGTGGAGTACGAGGTAGGAAAGCACAATGACCTGCTGGGTGAGATCAACTCCCTGCTGGAAGCGCCCTACACCGGGAAGGTCAAGATACGGCCATTCCTCGATATCTTCTCCAACCCCGAGACCCTGGCACAGATCAAGGAGAAGGTCACCCGGCCGCTGAACGGCTTGAAAGTGGCCTGCTATTATGGATGCCTATTCGTCAAGCCACCCAAGGTGGTGGATTTCTTCGATGATCCGGAGAACCCCATGTCCATGGACAACATCATCAGCGCCCTCGGCGCCGAACCGCTACCCTGGCCTTATAAGACCGAGTGTTGCGGCGCTTCGTCGGCATTGACGCAGGAGGACGTCTGCACCAAGCTGTGCAACGACATCCTGAAGGTTGCCAAGGACTCGGGGGCGGATTGTATCGCGACCGCCTGCCCTATGTGCCAGCAGAACCTGGACATGCGCCAGGGCACGGTGGAGAAGCAGTACGGGCTGCAGTACCGGATGCCGATTCCCTTCTTCACGCAACTGATCGGGCTGGCTATGGGACTCGATTCCAAGGCCCTCGGCTTCAAGAAGCTGTTTGTCGACCCGGTGAAGGTGCTGCGGAAGGTCGGGGCGGCATGACAACTGCTTCCTGAGACCCCGGCTGCGGGTGATATATATATCTGATGATACAAGAGAGGTTCTGATAAACATTCAAGAACCTCTTTTTTTAGGGGGAGGCTGCGCTGTGTGGTAGAGGAGCGCCCGTTCAGCGAACACTGTATCCAAAAAGATCTGGAAACCGTCTTTGCCAAATTCAGGACCTGGCTCAGACCTGATGCGGCAGTGCTCCTGGACAGATACCTGCCGCGGTTTGGCGTCGATCTGGTGACGCCACCGGCATTTGTCCTGTTCAGCGCCCGCCTGGCGGGCGGCGCCGGTTGCGCCATCATCCCCGCCCTGTTTATGACGTTCATCTACCTGGCCGTGACCCTGCACAGCCTGCCGCGGCAGATCCGTGGCCGCGACCGGCAACTGGTCATCCTGGAAGGTGATTACCTTTACGCCCATTTGTCCATCCTCCTCTGCCAGACAGATTGCCTTCACTTGCAAGAAAGGTTCTCCTGGCTGATCAGGGGGATGAACGAGGGTTCTGTGATGCGCCAGTTCTACCAGCAGGGGGATCTGCCCGAGACCGACAGCGGCCTGGTGGAGATCCTGGGCAAGCAATACGGCCTGTTCTTTGCAGAATGCTGCGACCTGGGAGGGCTTTTTGCCGGGTTGCGGCAGGACGAGGCGCCCCTCCTGCGCCAGTTCGGCCATGAATTCGGGATTGCTTACGGGCTTAAGGAAGCCGGCCTGGGTCCCGGTGTCTATATAACCTTTCTCGAACGGGCGCTTGATTGCCTGAATTCCCTGACGGTTGCAGGAGGCAAGGATGAATTGGGCGAGTTTGCCCGGGAGCTGCTGGCATCATCAGCCGGCAACAGGTTCCTGACGGCCGGGTGAACAATTGGCCTGCCTTGTGGCGACGTCTTGAAAGTGAGCTTCTTGAGTAATTACAAAAAATGCGCTACACTGTTCTACGTCAATCACCCACGCTTAACCGATGGCTAGCCGCTCTAATGCCCCCGNNCTGAAGCCAAGACCCAGTTGAAGCTTGATAACGTTTGAAGCGGTGGTTGGCTGTCGGACTTTGGCCGTTGAGCGGAGTGATCTTAGTGGCTTATCGTGATCTCAGGGAGTTCATTGAAGCGCTGGAAAGCCGGGGGTTGTTGCGCAGGGTGCGGATTCCGGTCGATCCGGTTCTGGAAATAACCGAAGTCACCGACCGGATCAGCAAGCAGGGCGGCCCGGCGCTGCTTTTTGAAAGAGTCAGGGGATCGGATCACCCTGTGTTGATCAATGCTTTTGGAAGCAAGGAAAGAATGGCCCTGGCCCTGGGGGTTCAGGACGTCGATGAAATAGCTGCCAGAATTGAGCACCTGCTTCAGATGAAGGACCTGCCTGGCACCCTCTGGGAGAAGATCAGGATGCTGCCGCGCCTGGCCGAGATGAGTTCCTGGGCGCCCAAGATGGTGCGCAGCGCCCCCTGCCAGGAGGTGGTGCATCACGAAGACGCCTCCCTGGATCTATTTCCGATCTTGCAGTGCTGGCCGGGCGACGGCGGGCGCTACCTGACCCTGCCGATCACCTTCACCAAGGACCCGGAGACCGGTTTGCGCAATGCCGGTATGTACCGCCTGCAGGTATTCGACTCCAGGACCACCGGGATGCACTGGCATATGCATAAGAACGGCGCTGAAAATTATAAGAAGCACCGTCTGTTGGGCAAGCGCATGGAGGCGGCCGTGGCCCTGGGAGGCGACCCGGCCATCACCTATTCGGCCACCGCTCCGTTGCCTTCCGGTTTCGATGAGATGCTGTTCGCCGGTTTTCTCCGCCAGCAGCCGGTGGAAATGGTCAAGTGCCTGACAGTAGACCTGGAGGTGCCTGCCGGGGCGGAGATCATCCTCGAAGGATATGTCGACCTGGATGAAAAACGCCTGGAAGGACCATTCGGCGATCATACGGGTTATTATTCCCTGGCTGACTGGTACCCGGTTTTTCATGTGCAATGCATCACCCACCGGAGGGATGCTGTCTACCCGGCCACTGTGGTCGGCAAGCCGCCCATGGAAGACTGCTTTATAGCCAAGGCCACCGAGCGGATCTTCCTGCCGGTGATCAGGTTGAACCTCCCAGAGGTCGTGGATTACAACCTGCCGCTGGAGGGCGTTTTTCACAACTGTGCTGTGGTTGCCATCGACAAGCAGTATCCCGGCCAGGCGAAAAAGGTCATGTGCGCGGTCTGGGGCATGGGACAGATGATGTTTACCAAGATGGTCATCGTCGTTGACAAGCATGTCAACGTGCACGACATGGCAGAAGTTTGGTGGAGGGTCTATAATAATGTGGACCCGAAAAGGGACTTCATGTTTGTGGAGGGGCCGGTGGAAGTCCTCGACCACGCCTCCCCTTATCCAGCCTATGGTTCCAAGGTGGGGATCGATGCCACCAAGAAGTGGCCGGGAGAGGGCCACTTCCGGGACTGGCCGGATGAGATAGAGATGTCCCCGGAGATCAAGGATCTGGTCACATCCAGGTGGCCGGAATATGGTTGTTAGATTTGGGAGGAACACCGGGATGGATCCTTGGGTGGTGGCGATAACCGGGGCAAGTGGCTCGGTCTATGCCAAAAGGCTGATCGAGGCCCTCAGGCTTCATGGAGAAACGATCTGCCTGGTGGTCTCCAGACCCGGAAGGCGGGTGGCCAAGGATGAGCTGGGTTGGGTCTTGACCGGCGACATCCGGGATGACCGGGAGCGCATCAGGAGTTATTGCGGCTACAGTGCGGATGAGGAGGGGCTGTCCTGTTACGATTGGCAGGACATCGGATGCTGCCTGGCCAGCGGCTCCTTCCGGACCAGGGGCATGTTTGTGATACCCTGCACCATGGCGACCCTGGCGGGGATCGCCGTCGGCAGCTCGCGCAACCTGATCGAACGGGCAGCCGACGTCACGATCAAAGAGAGGCGGCGGTTGATCCTGGTGCCAAGGGAGACCCCGCTCAGCCCGATTCACCTCAGAAACATGCTGACCCTGGCCGAGATGGGCGTTGACATCGTTCCGCCGATGCCGGCCTTCTATTTTGGGCCGGGCAGTCTTGATGACCTGGTCGATTTCTTCGTCAAGAGAGTGCTGGCAGTGGCCGGGTTGTCGTAGACCAACTGTGTGCAGTCGTGTTCTCAGCCCGCCCGGCGAAGCTTCAGAGCCTGCTAAATCGATGGTGGTTACATGTTTGTACCGGAGTTGTTAAAAGATATAAACACCGATTTGTCCAGCGTGGAGGCGGAATTGAGCAGATATGCCGTGGACTCGGCCACTCTGTTGGGTGAAACCTCCAGCCACCTGGTGGCAGCAGGCGGGAAAAGGCTGCGGCCTGCTTTTGTGCTGCTATCCGGCAAGCTGTTTGGCGGATCGTTGGACCGGCTTATACCCCTGGCCGTTGCCTCCGAGCTATTCCATATGGCGACCCTGGTTCACGATGACGTGATCGATGAGGCTGACCTGCGCCGGAAGCTGCCCACGGTGCGCGCCGAGTGGGGGGATGCCGTAGCGCTTTGCACCGGAGACTACCTCTTTGCGCAGGCACTGATACTCATTGCCAGGCACGGCAATGAGCAGATCTCCCGCATCCTGGCCGAAGTCTCCATGGGCATGTGCCAGGGAGAGATCGAGCAGATTGATACTGCCGGCAGGATCGACCAGAGCGTGCGGACTTACCTGCGCAGGATCAAGAGAAAGACCGCCATGCTGATTTCGGCCTGCTGTCTGATCGGGGCAATGGCCAGCGGGGCGGATGGCGCCTCGGCCAGGCATATGAAGCATTATGGATATTTTTTAGGTATGGCTTTCCAGATCACCGACGATATCCTGGACTTCGAAGGCAGCAAGGATGTCTTTGGCAAGCCGGTCGGGAATGACCTCAGGCAGGGGATCTTCACCCTGCCGGCGATCTATGCCTTGAATGACCAGAGACTGGGACCGCAGCTTGCCCGGTTGATCTTCAAGCAGGACAAAGAGGAGGCTGACTGGGAGGCCGGACTGGAACTGATCAGCCAGTCAGGCGGCCTGGATCAGTCCAGGATGATCTGCAATCGTTACCTCCGGAAAGCGAGACAGCAGCTTTCGCCCTTGCCCGACCTCAAGGAACGACGCATTTTAGCCGCACTGACTGATTTTGTAGAAAAGCGCGATTTTTAAAGGCGCAGGAGGGCCGATCTATGTCAGAGGACGATCAGGACAAGTCCGTTCACCAGAAGATATCTCTGCTAAGCCATCTTGAAGCGCTGCGCAAGGTGATCATGGTATGCGTGATTGCCATCCTTGTAACCAGCGTGTTGGCTTTTGCATACGTGGATGTTTTTCTTGCCGTCGTCGTCAAGCCGGCTAACGATCTGCACCTCAAACTGATCTATACGGGAGTGACCGAGGGGATCTTTTTCAAGCTGCATATCGCCCTGGTTTTCGGCGCCATGGCGGCATCCCCTATTTTGCTGTGGCAGTTCTGGCGCTTCCTGGTCCCAGCCCTGTACCCCACCGAGAGAAGGTATATTACCAGGCTGGTTCCCATCTCCATCGCGCTTTTTCTGGGTGGGGTCGTGTTTGCTTATTACACCGTCCTGCGTTTTGTGCTGGACTTTCTGGTCAGAGTTTCCTCCGAGTTTACAGGACTGATCACGATCAGCAATTATCTGTCATTCACCGAGCACCTGTTGATTCCCTTTGGCTTGCTGTTTGAATATCCGCTGATAGTCTATTTCCTGTCCAAGATCGGGATCCTCACGCCGAAACTGCTGGTGCGGTACCGCAAGTACTCCATCGTCGGGATATTCATTATCGCAGCCATCCTCACGCCGTCTCCCGACCCCCTCACCATGCTGATCGTGGCCTTCCCGATGGTGATCCTCTACGAAGCGGGCATCATCGTGGCGAGGATCGTCTTCCGGAAGAAACGGGTCCAGATCGAACTGGCGGACGAGCGGGGGTGATGAGAATGGCTGCTCTTTACCCGGTCTTTTTAAAGCTTGCAGGACAGGAATGCCTTGTGGTGGGCGGGGGAGCCGTGGCCCGGCGTAAGATCGGCGGGTTGCTGGGGTGCGGGGCCGCAGTGACGGTGGTCAGCCCCGGATTGATGCCGGAGTTAAAAAGGGCAGCCGCTCAAGGAGATTTTTGTTATAATGAACGGGGGTTTGAGGACAGTGATCTGCAGGGTAAGTCCCTGGTGATCGCTGCTACCGATGACTCCGGATTGAACGCCCGCATTGCCCAAATCTGCCGGAAGCAGGGAATTCCCGTCAATGTGGTGGACAACCCCGGGCTCAGCACCTTTTTTGTGCCTTCTGTGATCAGGCGCGGGCCGCTGTGCATTAGCATCAGCAGCGGTGGCGGCAGCCCGATGCTGGCCAGGCGCATCAGGGAAGACCTGGAGAGGCAGTTTGGCCCGGCCTTCGAAGAGATCGCCGCTCTGCTGGGCGAGATGCGCCGGCGCATCCAGGAGTGCTTGCCGGACGGGGACGAACGCCGGCAGTGTTGGGATGCGATAGTGACCCCGGAGTTGCTGGCGTTGCTCAAGGCAGGCAAGACGGAGATTGCCAGGAAGCAGGTGGAAATGGCATGTACCTCGTTGCTGTCGGAATAAATCACCATACGGCGCCGGTTGAAGTGAGGGAAAAGCTCGCCTTTGGCAAGGCGGGGCTGGAAGCCGCGGCCGAGGAACTCAAACACCTGGCCGTGCTCAAGGGTTTTGTGGTGGTTTTCACCTGCAACCGGACGGAGATCTACGCTGCGGTCAGCCAGATCCAGGAAGGCCTGGCGGCAGTCAGCGACTTCTTGTGCCGCAAGGCCGGACTTGACCAGGAGGCCGGGCGGCAGTACTTTCAGAGGTGGTCATGCTACGAGGTGATCAACCACCTGTTCCGGGTGGCAGCCGGCCTCGACTCCATGATCCTGGGTGAGACGGAGATTCTCGGCCAGATTCGGGATGCCTACGATACCACCTGCCGTCTGAGAACGGGAAACAANNATCATCAATACCCTGTTCCAGGAAGCGATCCGGGTAGGGAAGCGGGTGCGCACCGTTACCGGGATCGACCAGCACCCGGTCTCCATCAGCTATGCCGCCGTGGAGCTGATCAGACAGACCCTGGGAGACCTCGAGGGGCGCACCGTGATGATTATCGGGGCGGGAGAGACGGGCGAACTGACCTTGAAACACCTGGTGTACCATGGGGTCAGCACCGTCCTGGTGTCCAACCGCTCCTTCCCGCGGGCGGAGGCGCTGGCCGGGGCGTATGGGGGAGAGGCGATCCGCTACGACGAGTTTTTCTGCCAGTTGCCAAGGGCCGATATTGTGATCAGTTGCACATCGGCCGCTCACTTTGTGATCACTGCGGAAAAAGTGCGCCAGACCATTGAGGCAAGGGAGAATAGGCCGCTGTTCCTCGTCGATATCGCCGTGCCCAGGGATATCGAGCCCGACGCCGGCCGTATCCCCGGTATCTT